>CACZNU010000121.1 GCA_902782615.1 Oscillospiraceae bacterium
AGCAGCATATGGCGACCAAGATGGGGCTCGAACCCACGACCTCCAGCGTGACAGGCTGGCGTTCTAACCAACTGAACTACTTGGCCAAGGTTGCGTTTTTTGAAATCGAGCTTATTTAATATAGCAAACTGTGTAGCATTTGTCAATAGGTAAACCCAGAAAAAATGAAAAACCCTTTTTCTTCTTTCCTGTCGAAAACGTCCCCGCCCGATATGATCTCGGACGGGGACGTCTCTATTCCCCAATCATTCCCGGCCCAGCAGATACAGCAGGGCGTTGCAGATGGCGGCCGCCACATTGCTGCCGCCTTTGCGGCCCCGGGCCACAATGTAAGGCACCCCGGCCTCCATGATCAGTTCCTTAGCCGGCACCACGTTCACAAAGCCCACCGGCACGCCGATGATCAGCTCCGGCTTCAGCTTGCCGCTCTCAATGAGCTCATAGAGCCGGATCAGCGCCGTGGGGGCGTTGCCGATGGCGAAAATCAGCGGCCGATCGATGGAGCAGGCCTTATCCATGGACGCCACCGCCCGGGTGGTGCCGTTTTCCTTGGCCATCCGTGCCACGTCCTCATCCGCCATGAAACAGAACACCTCGCCGCCGTGACGGGCCAGAGCCTTCTTGTTGATGCCGGATTTGCCCATATTGGTGTCGGTGACGATGCAGGCGCCCCTCCGGATGGCGTCCAGCGCCTTGTTCACCACGTCCGGAGAAAAGCACAGGCTGTCGGCATATTCAAAGTCCGCTGAGGTGTGGATGACCCGCTTGATGATGGGGGCCAGCTCCGGGTCCAGGGGGTGGGGCAGCTCCGACTCGATGATCTCAAAGCTGCGCTTCTCGATCTCCGCAGGGGTCACCTGCTCAAATTCCCATTTCATTCCGTCACGCCCTCCTCCAAGATGCGATAGATCATCGCCATATCCAAATTGCTGCGCACCGCGTCGGCCAGCAGATCGTACTGCTGCTCTTTATAGGCGGCGTAGTCAAAGGTGGTCAGCTCGCTCTCATCGATGCCCTTGCGGCGGCACAGCATGCTCAGCACCGCCCGGCGGCAGGACTCCGTGTCGAAAAAGCCGTGGAGATAGCTGCCCCAGATATGGCCGCTGACGCAGCCGTCCCGGTGTCCGTTGTCCAGCTGCACCAGATACTGGGCATCGGGATCCAGAGTGGTCTCGCCCATATGGATCTCGTAGCCCTCCAGCTCCGCGCCTGCCAGTTCCGCCAGCTCGCCGCCATGTACCACCTTGCCGGAGACACGGGTGCGGTGCTTCTCGGCGGCGAAATCCGTCTCCATGGGCAGCAGGCCCATGCCGTCCACGCTGCCGCCGCCCTCGGCGCCGCAGCTGTCGGTGATCCGGCGGCCCAGCATCTGGTAGCCGCCGCAGATGCCGCAGACGGGCGTGCCGCCGGCGGCCCGCTTCTTGATGGCGGCCTCCAGTCCGCACTGCCGCAGCCATAGCAGGTCCGCGATGGTACTCTTGGTGCCCGGCAGGACAATGAGATCCGGGTCGCCCAGTTGCCGGGCGGAGCTGACGTACCGCACGCCCACGCCCGCCGTGGCCTCCAGCGCCGAGAAGTCGGTGAAGTTGGAGATGTGGGGCAGCCGGGGCACGGCAATGTCCAGCTTGGCGGATACTTTCCGGGCAAAGCGCTCCGTCAGGCTGTCCTCGTCCTCGATATCCACCTTCAGATAGGGCAGAGCGCCGATCACCGGCTTGCCGGTCAGCTCCTCCAGCATCGTCAAGCCCGGCCGCAGGATCTCCACGTCGCCCCGGAATTTGTTGATGACGGTGCCCTTGATGAGCCGCTGCTCCTCCTCTTCCAGCAGGGCGATGGTGCCGTAGAGCTGGGCGAACACGCCGCCCCGGTCAATGTCGCCCACCAGCAGGACCGGCGCCTTCACCATTTTGGCAAGGCCCATGTTGACGATATCGTCGGTCTTCAGATTGATCTCCGCCGGAGAGCCGGCGCCCTCGATGACGATGATGTCGTTCTGCTCGGCCAGGGTGTTGTAGGCCTTCATGATGTCCGGGATCAGCGTCCGCTTCATGGCGAAGTACTCCACCGCCGACATGTTCCCCAGCACCTCGCCGTTGACGATGACCTGGGAGCCCACGTCCGTCACCGGCTTGAGGAGGATGGGGTTCATCAGCACCGACGGCTCCACGCCGCAGGCCTCCGCCTGCACCACCTGGGCCCGGCCCATCTCCAGACCCTCCCGGGTGATGAAGGAGTTGAGGGCCATGTTCTGGCTCTTGAAGGGCGCCACCCGGTATCCGTCCTGCCGGAATACCCGGCACAGGCCCGCCACCAGCAGGCTCTTGCCCGCGTTGGACATGGTGCCCTGCACCATGATCACCTTAGCCATACAGCACCTCCTTCAATGCTTCCATCAATATCTCGTTCTCCGCCCGGGTCTTGATCCCGATGCGGAAGTCTTTGTCATCCAGCCCGATAAAGCTCACGCAGCTGCGCACCATGATGCCCCGCTCCAGCAGCAGCTGATAAACGGGCCGCTCCGTCCGGAAGAGCAGATAGTTGGCCTCGCCGGGACAGACTGTCAGCCCCAACGCTGTCAGCTGCTCCGTCAGCCACCGGCGCTCCTCCGCTATGAAGGCTCGGGTGCGCTCCATCCAGCCCTCCTCAGCCAGGGCCGCCAGACCCGCCCGCTGGGCCACGGTGGAGACGCTCCACTCCGCGCCGAAGGCGGCGATCCGGTCCAGGAGGTCGGCGTCGCCGCCCAGCAGGAAGCCCAGCCGCAGGCCCGCCATGGCGTAGGTCTTGGTGAAGGCCCGGAGGATCAGCAGCCGGGGATATTTCTCCAGGAGGGGGATCAGCGACTGCCCGTCGGTGAACTCGATGAAGCACTCGTCCACCACCAGATATGTCCCGTTGGCGTGGCACCTGGCCGCGATCTCCGACAGCAACTCCGGTTCACACAGCCGTCCGGTGGGGTTGTTGGGGTTGCAGAGGAACACCAGCTCCACGTCGGTTGTCAGCGCCGTCAGAAAGCCCCGGTCCAGAGCAAAGCCGTTCTCCCGCCGCAGGGGGTAGGTCCACACGGCTCCGCCGTACAGGGCGGCGCTGCGGCCGTACTCGGAAAACGTGGGCGCCGGGGTCAGCACCGTTCCAGGCCGCAGGCAGGCGCACAGCCGCATGATCAGATCCGACGCGCCGTTGCCGCACAGGATAGAATCTACCGCTACGCCGTAACGGATGGACAGCTCCTTCCGCAGACGACGGCAATGGGGATCCGGATAGCGGGCATCCTCCACTCCGCCGTCTCCGATGGCTTTTTGCACCGATATCGGCATGCCCAGGGGGTTGGTGTTCACGGAGAAGTCCAGGCGGATCTTCCGCTCGCCGTAGATATCCCCGCCGTGTTCATAGGGCCGCATAGACGCACATCCTTTCCAGCAGCGCCAGCACCAGCATCAGCGCAGACGTGGCAAACAACAGCCGGTGGGAACGGCGGATATCCTCCACCTCGATGGGACGGATATCATCACCGATATAGGGCTTTTTGTGAACCACGCCGAAATACTGGGCGTCTCCGGCCAGGCGCACGTTCAGCGCCCCGGCCATCACCGCCTCGGTCTGGGCGGAGTTGGGGCTGGCGTGGTTGCGCCGGTCCCGCCGCCAGATCCGCCAAGCGCCTTTGGCATCCAAGCCGCACAGGCCGCTGCCGACGATCATCAGCAGGGCCGACACCCGGGCGGGAATGTAGTTCATCACGTCGTCCAGCCGGGCGGCGCAGGTGCCGAAATGCTTATACCGCTCGTTGCGGTAACCCACCATGGAGTCCATGGTGTTCACCGCCTTGTAGAAACAGCCGCCCATGGGGCCCAGCAGCATCATGTAAAAGAGAGGGGCTGCCTCCCCGTCGGAGGTGTTCTCCGCCACCGTTTCCACGGCGGCACGGGTGACGCCGGCCTCGTCCAGCACCTCCGTGTCCCGGCCCACGATCATGGAGACCGCCCGCCGGGCATCGGCCAACGTGCCGGTCGTCAAGGCGTCGTAGACCGTCAAGCTCTCATCTCGCAGGCTTTTGGCCGCCAGGCACTGCCACACCAGGATCGTGGCCAGGGCCAGATACACCCACCGGTTCAGCCGCCACGCCCCGTACAGCACCGCCGCCGGCACGCCCGCGCCCACGAGAATCGTACCGATGACCAGCAGCACGCCGCCCAGGCGCTTACTTTTCATGGGATAGAGCCATTTCTCCAGCCCCGCGATCACCGCGCCGAACCAGCGCACCAGATGGGGCCAGCCCTGGGGATCGCCCAGCAGGAGATCCAGCACAAAGCCCAGCAGCAGCGCCGCCGTATTAAGTTTCCACATACTGCGCCGCCTTTCTCACAAAGTTCTCCGCAAAGGCGGGGTTGGCCGGGAAAAAGAGGTGAGGGAACCCGGCATACAGCGTGTCCCCGGCGTGGACGCAGGGCCAGCTCCGCTTCCCGGAGGGCTTGGCCGCCGTGAAGCCGTCGCCATTGTCAGCGCTGTCATAGTAATGGAACTCGTGGGCCCGGATGCTCTCCCCTGCGCGACAGAGCAGGTTGTCACGCTCCGCCGTCAGGGTGACATAGCCGAACCGCTGGAGCTTCTCCGTCCGGAAGGCCGGCCCATGGATCACGCCGGCCATCTCCGCACCGTCCAGGGTGTGGTGGAGGTAGAGAAAGCCTCCGCACTCCGCCACAGTGGGCAACCCGCCCTCAATGGCCCGGCGGATCTCCTCTTTTATCCCATTTTGGGACAACTCTTCCAAATACAGCTCCGGATAGCCGCCGGGCAGATATAGTCCGCCGATATTCTCGGGCAGGTGTGCGTCTTTCAGAGGGCTAAAATAGACCAACTGGCAGCCCAGCTCCTCCAGAAGCCGCAGATTCTCCTCGTAAATGAAGGAGAACGCCCGGTCCCGCGCCACAGCGATGCGCACGCCCTGCACGATGGGTACCGCTGCTTGCGGTTGTGGTAGGGGCGATCCCTCTGCCGCCAGGGCCAGGATGCCGTCGATGTCCAGGCATTTCTCCGCCAGCTCGCCCAGGGCGTCCAGACGCTGCTGGAGATCGGCGATCTCCCCGGCGGTGATCAAGCCCAGATGGCGGCTGCCGATGGTAGCCTCCTCCGCCCGGGGCAGATAGCCCAGAGACAGAAGCCCGGCATTCTCCGCGATCTTCCGCAGATCGCCGTAGAGCATGGGGGAGGCGTTGTTGAAAATGACGCCACGGACACCGCTGTCGGGTTGGAAATCCCGGAAGCCCTGCAGAATGGCGCCCGCCGAGGTGTACATCCCCCGGACGTTCACCACCAGGATCACCGGCGTGTCCGTGGACTTGGCAACTTCATAGGTGCTGGCCCGACCGTCGATGCCGATGCCGTCATAGTAGCCCATGACGCCCTCCAGCACGGAGAGCTTGCCCAACCCGCCGCCCAGTTGGCAGCGCAACTGATCCGGCGTACTGAAAAAAGGGTCCAGGTTCCGGGCGGGCACGCCGATGACCTCCCGGTGGAACATGGGGTCGATATAGTCCGGGCCGCACTTGAAGGACTGCACGTCCAGTCCTCGGTTCTTCAGCGAGCGCAGCAGGGCGCAGGTCACCGTGGTCTTGCCGCAGCCGGAGTTGGTTCCGGCGATGAGGATCCGGTCATTCATCTCTGCCGCCTCCGCTGATGATAAAGATAGGGTTCTGGGCCATCATCATGTGAAGGCCTGCCACAGTCTTGGCCGCCGCCACCCCCACCTGCACCACCTCCGCCGCCAGGCCGTGGGCGGCAAAGGCGTTCAGCGCCGCCTGGACGCTCTCCAGGGCGATGGCGTTGACCACGATGTGGGCCCGGGGATTCTTCCCCAGCACCACGTCAAAGATGGCGTTCATATTCTTTCCGCTGCCGCCCACGAACACCACATCCAGCGGGGGCAGATCATTCAATGCCTCCGGCGCGCCGCCATGGCGCACCGTCACGTTGCCCAGATGGAAGGCGGCACAGTTGCGCTCTGTCAGCGCCACAGCCTCCTCGTTCTTGTCGATGGCGTAGACATGGCCCCGCCACGATGCCAGCGCCATCTCCACCGTCACCGAGCCGGTGCCGCAGCCCACGTCGCAGCAGACGTCATCGGGCCGGGGCAGCAGCTTACTCATGGAAATTGCCCGGATCTCCGCCTTGGTCATGGGCACCTCGCCCCGGACAAATTCGCCGTCGGGGATGCCGAAGCGCACCCGGCTGTCGGCGCGGGGATTCTCGATCCGCAGCACCGCCAGGGAGCCCACCTGGGCCCCGGTCAGCTCCTCCGCGGTCATGGTGCGGATGGACTCCTCCGCCATGCCCATGTTCTCGCCCACCTGTACCGTCAGCCCTCCGAAGCCGGCACGGCACAGAGCCTCCGCCAGCTCGGGCACATTGCCGCCGGTAAGGGCGAAAGTGGCGCTATTCCGCCGCACGGTGTCCACCAGGTTGCCGCTGCGTCCGTGGCAGCTGACAAGGGCGGTGTCCTGCCAGGTCTTGCCCAGCCGGGCGGAGAGGTAATTCAGGGAGGAAATGCCCGGAAGCACCTCCACCTGACAGTCCGCCAGCTCTTCACAGAGCTTCGTGGCGGCGCTGTAGAACCCGGTGTCGCCGGATACCAGCACGGCAAACCGGCCTTCGTCATATTCCGCCAGCACTGGCCGCATCTTCTCGGCGGTGTAGACCGCCTCGGCGCGTTTATTCAGATAGGCATAGTCTGCCAGCATGCGTGGCGCGCCGAAGAGCACGTCGGCTCCCTCGATGGCCCGCAGGCCCTCCGCCGTCACGGTGTCCGGCCCCATGCCGGTGCCTACGATGGTCACAAGTTTCATATCGTTCCTTCCTCAATGCGGCGCAGCCACTCCGCCGCCGTGTCGCCCTCGGCGTCCTGGGGCCGGGCCAAAACCGCCACCGTCATGCCGCAATTCCGGGCGGCGGCCAGCTTCTCGGCAAAGCCACCTGCCCGGCCAGACTCCTTGGTGATGAGAATGCTCGCCCCGGTGGTGCGGAACATGGCCTCGTTCAGTTCCCGAGAAAATGGGCCCTGCATACAGATAATATGTCTGGCGGGGAATCCGGCGCCAAGGCAATCCGCCAATCCTTTTTGAGACGGCAAAATCCGCAGCCAGACCCGCCCCTCGCTCCCCGGCACGGCGGCCAGCGCACGGGCTTCCTTGGAGCCCAGGGAGGAGAAGATCACGCCCTCCTGCCCGGAGAGCCAGTCGATCAGGGCCGCCATATCCGGGAAGGACAGGCAGTCCGCCTCCATCTGGGACTCCCGTCGCACCCGGCGGTATTCCCTGCCGGTGGCGGCGCAGGCATTCTGGATGCTGCATCTCACGTCGTCGGCATAGGGGTGGGTGGCGTCCAGCACCAACCGGGGCCGCTCCCGCTCCATCAGCGCCGCCATGGCATTCTCATCCAATCTCTCCGCGTGGACCTGCAGCGATCCGCCCGGCTCCAGCAGAGACTCGCCGTACTCCGTGGCCACGCAGACCATGGCGGGGATCCCCTTCTTCTTCAATGCTTCGGACAGCAGGCGGCCCTCGGTGGTACCGCCGAACAGCAGAATATCAACCAAGGCGATACCCCCTGGGGGTCACCATCTTGCCGCCGATGCTGCACGTCTGTGAGTTGCCGATGAACACGGTGGTAAACATATCCACCGGGGTATTCCGCAGCTCACCCAGGGTCAGCACCCGGAAGGCCTCGCCCTCCCGGCCGATCTGCATGGCGAGGCCGCACACGGTGGTCTCCGGCAGGGTCTCCAGCAGGATGTCGCAGGCCTTTTGCAGGTAGTCAGTGCGCTTGTGGCTGCCGGGGTTGTAGAGGCTCATGCAGAAATCGCCTGCCGCCGCGCAGCGCAGCCGCTTCTCGATGGTCTCCCAGGGCGTCAGCAGATCGCTGAGGCTGATGACGGCGAAGTCGTGGCCCAAGGGGGCACCCAGGATGGCGCCGCCGCTGAGGGCCGCCGTCACACCGGGGATCACGGTGATCTCCACGCCGCCGTACTCCTCCGCCAGCTCGTAGATGAGTCCGGCCATGCCGTAGACCACGCTGTCGCCGCTGCACACCAGGGCCACGTTCTTCCCCTCGTGTGCCAGGGCCAGCGCCGCCCGGCACCGCTCCGTCTCGCGGGTCATGCCGGTGTCCTTGTATTCCTTGTCGGGGTAGTAGGGCCGCACCAGCTCCACATACTTGCTGTAGCCGATGATGATGTCGGTCTGCTGCAGGGCCTCGTCCGCCTCCAGGGTCATGCCGGCGCGCTTGCCGGGGCCGATGCCAATTACATACAGTCTATTCATAGTTCCTCTCCAAACGATAGTTTCGGTTCCTCAATGGCCAGGGCCACGGTGACACCGTTGCCGGCCTCCTTCTGGCTCAGCAGCCGCCCGCCGCACAGCACCGCCGCGCGCTCACACACGTTGTCCACGCCGGTGGTCTTCTTCACGAAGGCCGAGCCGGTAAAGCTCCCCGGCACCGCCGCAAGCTCCGCCGCGCTGTAGGTGTAAAGGGGCAGGCCGTGGTTTTCGCAAAACGCCAGCAGGCCCGGCTCGTCGGCTTTCAGGTCGATGGTGGCCACGGCTTTCACGGCGGCGGCGTGACAGCCGCTCTTTCGCAGGGCCGCGTCAAAGGCCTCCCCGATGGTCTCCGCCGCCGTGCCTTTCTTACAGCCAATGCCCGCGGTGACAATCTTCGGCACCAGCCGCAGAGCCTCCGCCCGGCCCCGAGTCCGGTGGGTGATGAGGATATCGTACCCCTCCTCATCCGCCTCCACCTGGGCCGGATATGCCCCCTTGATAGGGTACAGGCTCTTCAGCTTCACGGTCTCCCCCGCCAGCAGACGGGCGGAGATCCACTTGATCCGCTCCGGATTGACCACGGTCAAGCCTTGCTTTCGGGCCCAGGAGTCCACAGCGAACAATCCGTGGACATCGGTGGCGGTGGTCACCACCGGCAGGGCCCCCACGCACCGGGCCAGACGAACGGCCAACTCGTTGGCCCCTCCCAGATGGCCCGACAGGACCGGGATGGCAAAGGTACCCAACTCGTCCAGCACCACCACCGCCGGGTCGTGGACCTTGGTGCGGACATGGGGCGCAATGGCCCGGACGGCGATGCCGGCCGCACCGATGAATACCAGTGCGTCATTTGCACCGAAGGCCTCCTCCGTCCAGAACGCCAGCCCGCCTTTTTCACATCGATCCAGCGTCATGCCCGGTGTCTCCGCCTGCAGCCGACGACCCAGGACCATGCCGCAGTCGGTAAAGGCGATGGCCGCGATCCTCATTTGGTAGCCTCCCGGAACTCGGTGGAAAAGTCCGCCGCGTACAGCCGGGACAGGTCGTACTCTCCCTCCAGGCACCGGCCCACCACGATGAGGGCCGTCTTTCGGACGTTGTTGGCCTGGGCCGTCTCATAGAGGGTGCCCACCGTGCAGCGCATCACCTTCTCGTCGGGCCAGGTGGCCTTGTAGACGATGGCCGCCGGGGTATCGGCATCATAACCGCCCGCCACCAGCTCGGCGGACAGCTCTTTCAGAAGACCCGTACTCAGGAAGATCACCATGGTGGCGCCGTGGGCGGCGAAGGAGCGGATGCTCTCCCGCTCCGGCACGCTCGTCCGGCCCGCCATGCGGGTGATGATCACCGACTGGGACACGTTGGGCAGGGTGTACTCCGCCCGCAAGGCTGCCGCGGCGCCGCAGAAGCTGGACACGCCGGGGCACACGTCATAGGCGATGCCCAGCTCCGTCAGGCGGTCCATCTGCTCCCGGATGGCCCCATACAGGCAGGGGTCGCCGGTGTGGAGCCGCACCGTCATTTTTTCCTCTTTTTCCGCCCGCTCCATCACGGCGATGACCTCCTCCAGCGTCATGGTGGCGCTGTTGAAGATCTCGCAGCCGGGCTTGGCATCATCCAGCAGGGCGGGATTGACCAGGGAGCCGGCGTAGATGATGACGTCCGCCTGCTCCAGATAGCTCTTACCCCGGATCGTGATGAGATCCGCCGCGCCGCTGCCGGCACCCACAAAATGAATCATACGTTCCTCCTCCAATTCTCCATCAAACGCTCCGCGTTGTCACTTTGGTGCAATAGTCCGCCCAGGTCCTCCCGGTTGGTGAACAGCACGTAGCCGATCTCAATACCGGGCGGCACACGCCGCTCCAGGGTGGCCTGAATTCGTTTCCCCAGCAGGGTGCAGACGGCGTCCTTCAGTCCCTTCTCCTGCAGGATCTCCAGAGCCGCGTCGGTGGTAACGCAGTCCACCACCCGATGCAGGGTATCCAGATCGGCCCCGCACAGCAGGGCACAGGCCGTCAGCGTCTCCATCCGCCCGTCGCCGGCGGAGGAGTGGGTGTTGGTCTGGCCGATGCCCAACTTCACCAGCTTGCCGATGTGGCCCACCAGCAAAACCTCCGTAAAGCCGCACTCCACGGCGGCGTTAATGGCGTCGCCGATGAAGTTGGAGCAGCTGACGCACTCGCCCACGTTCAGGTGCAGCTTGGCCGCGGCGAAGTCCTGGCCATAGTTCCCCGGCGTCAGCAACAGCCGGTGGACGCCCCTGGCGGCCAGCTGCCGCAGCTCCAGAGCGATGGTGTCCACCAACGCCTGGTTGCTCATGGGCTCCACGATGCCGGAGGTGCCCAGCACCGAGATGCCGCCCTCAATGCCCATCCGGGGGTTGAACGTCCGCGACGCCAGCTCCCGACCCGCGGGGATGGACACGGTGATGGCGATGCCGCCGTCGTATCCGGCCTCCCGGCAGACCTGGGCCACGTTCTCCGTGATCATACGCCGGGGCGTGGAGTTGATGGCCGCCGCGCCAACCGGCTGATCGAGGCCCGGCCGCGTCACACGGCCCACGCCCTCGCCGCCGTCGATGGTGATGCCGGACGGTATCTTCTCCGCCCGGGCAAACACCAGGATCCCGGCCGTCACATCCGGATCGTCGCCGGAGTCCTTCCGCACGGCGCAGCTGGCCCATGCGCCGTCCATCTTCTGCTCCAGGATGTCCAGTGTCAGACAGATGCCCTTGGGCGTGTCCAGCGCCACACTGTCCACCCGCCGACCGGTCAGCAGCATCTCCGCGGCCGCTTTGGCGGCGCCGGCGGCACAGGAGCCGGTGGTGTAGCCGCAGCGCAGCAGTTTTCCGTTGATATTTCTCGTGATATCCAAAACAAAACCCCCGGCAGCGAACTGCCGGGGGAAAATCGGGCAAGGGACATGGTGACCCGCCGTCATATCCTTCGGTGTCCGCAAAGGAATATGAAACCATGGAACCCGGCTGTCACGGTAACGCACTTGCGAGGGAATTTCACCCTTCTTACCCATCTATTTCGTACCGATTATAGCGTGATACGCCATACCTTGTCAAGGGAAACCAGCGCACAGCTATCCCTTACAGGAAGCGGTCCATCCGCCCCATGAAGCTGTCATAACTGCTCATGGCATCGGCGTTCATCTGATCCTCAATCTGCTGCACCATTTGCTGCTGCAGCTTCCGGCTGCGGACACCGATATCCATCACATTGGCGACACCCCGGAAGAACTCGTCGGAGAACTTGTCCCGTTCCGGATACATGCCCCGCCGGAAGTTGTCGATGACGGCAAAATACCGTTCATAGGCCCGGCTTACCGCCTCCTCCCAGGACACGTAGATTTCCCGCTGGGCGCCCTCGCCCACCCGACGCATCATCTCCGGCTCCTCCAGGATCTGCCGCAGTTTGGCCGCCATGGAGTCGGCGTTCTCCTCAATCAGGAACCCGCTCTCCCCGTCGGTGACATCCTCCGCGGCGCAGCTGCCCGCCACCAGCACACTGGCCAAGCCGCAGGCCGCCGCCTCCCGTACCACCAGGCCGTTGGTGTCGAAGGTGGATGGGAACAGGAAAAGATCCGCCCGGCAGTACCACGCACGGATCCGGTTCCGATCCCGGATAGCCGGGGAGAACAGCACCTTGCCGGCAAGACCCAGGGACTCCGTGTAGGCCACGATCTCGCCCTTGTCACCTCCGGCGCCTACAAACACCATGCGGAAATCCGTCCCGCTGTCGGATAGCTGTTTCAGAGCATCCAGAATGATCCGGATGCCCTTGTACCACATCATGCGGCCCACGAAGAGAAACATGGGAACGCCTTGGGGCAGGTCGAAGTCCGCCGTCACCTGCTCCACGAGGGCGTCATCCACCCGGCCCCGGGGAAAGTCTACGCCATTGGGCATGACGATGTAGTCTCCCTCATAGCCCAGCTTGTGGAGGTTTTCGCCGGCGCCCCGGCTGACCACCCACACCTCGTCGCAGGCGGAGATGTTCTGAGTCAGGATCCTGGCGGCGCCCTCCCGAAGCATCTGGCTTCGGACGGCATTGGCGATGTCGATATCGAACTTGGTGTGATAGGTAAACACCACCGGCACATGGAGGCGCTCCCGAAGAGCCCGGGCCAGCACCGTGGACGTGACGGGACAGTGACTGTGGATGATGTCAAAGCCCGCCGTCTCCAGCTGCTGGAATACCTGAGAGGAAAAGGGCATGCCAGCCCGGTAGCCCACCAGCCGGGTCATGTCCACACTGGGATAGCGCACCACCGGGAAGGCATAAGCGCCGTCGTCGGCGCCGGGATAGTAGGGGGTCACCACGGTGGCCTCGCCATGGCTGCGGGTGATGATGTCGGCATAGTTGGTGACGGCGTTGGCCACGCCGTCGATCACCGGTGGAAACGAGTCGTTGATGAGACAGACCTTCAGCTTGTTCATGTCGGTTCCTCCCCTGAATCTCTGTCTTACCATCTTACTATACTTCCCCGCTGCTTTGCAACAGAAAAAGCGGCAGGGAAACGGATTGCATGTTGACGTGCCACATTTTTATTTGGTACAATAGCCGCGAAAATACTAAATAAGAGAGGAGCACACCTATGAAGTACGAGATTCAGGGGGATAACCTTCCCGTCGTGATCTGCAATCTGGAGGCCGGCGAGAGCATGGTCACCGAGGGCGGCTCCATGTCCTGGATGAGCCCCAATATGAAGATGGAGACCTCCGGCGGCGGCTTCGGCAAGGCGTTGGGCCGTCTGTTCTCCGGCGAGTCCATTTTCCAGAATGTCTACACCGCCCAGGGCGGTCCCGGCGTCATCGCCTTTGCCTCCAAGTTCCCCGGCACCATCAAGGCCGTGGAGATCACCCCCGACAAGCCCATCGTGGTACAGAAATCCGCCTTTCTGGCCGCCACCCGCGGGGTGGATGTGTCCGTCTTCTTCCAGAAGAAAATGCGCGCCGGCTTCTTCGGCGGCGAGGGCTTCATCATGCAGAAGATCTCCGGCCGCGGTCTGGTCTTTCTGGAGATCGACGGCTCCGCCGTGGACTATGAGCTCCAGCGCGGTCAGGAGATCGTGGTGGCCAGCGGCAACCTGGCCATCATGGACGAGACCTGCTCCATGGACGTGCAGGCCATCTCCGGCGTCAAGAACGTTCTCTTCGGCGGGGAGGGCTTCTTCAACACCGTGATTCGGGGCCCCGGCCGCATCACGCTGCAGACCATGCCCCTGTCGGCCTTCGCCGAGATGATCGCCCGCTTCATCCCCTCCAGCAACGGGGACTGACCTCTTGTCAGCCGCTTATCGGGCGGCCGCCGCGTTCCCCGCGGCGGCCGCCTTGTTTTTTTCCTCCGTTCTGTTATAATGGGGAAAAACGCATTCTTCCGGAAAGGAGCCCATCCATGAACCTCCACGACAGCCTTCACGGCTTTACCGTCACCCGTGTCCGCCATCTGACGGATATCCGCGCCGACATGGTGGAGATGGTCTATGGCAAAAACGGCGCCCGCCTTATCTGGCTGGACCGGGACGACAGCAACATGACCTTCTCCATCGCCTTCAAGACCATCCCCGCCGACGACACGGGCGTATTCCATATTCTGGAGCACTCGGTGCTGTGCGGTTCCCGGAAGTTCCCGGTGAAAGAGCCTTTCGTGAATCTGCTCCAGACCTCCCTGCAGACCTTTCTCAACGCCATGACCTTCCCGGACAAGACCATGTATCCGGTGGCCAGCCGGAACCGGAAGGACTTCCTCAATCTCGTGGACGTCTATATGGACGCGGTGCTGCACCCGGCCATTTATGACCGGCCGGAGACCTTCCGTCAGGAGGGCTGGCACTATGAGTGGACTCCGGATGGCAGACTCACCTGCAACGGCGTGGTCTACAATGAGATGAAGGGCGCCTATGCCGACCTGGAGACCCAGCTGGCCACCCAGCTCAACCGATTGATCTATCCCGACACCTGTTACCGCTTTGACGCCGGCGGCATTCCGGACCACATTCCGGAGCTGACCTATGAGCAGTTCCTGGCCTGTCACCGCCGTTTCTATCATCCCTCCAACGCCTATATCATCCTGGACGGGCGCATCAACCTGGACGAGGTGCTGTGCCTGCTGGACGGCTACCTGCGGGACTATGACGCCGCACCTGTGGATTTCGACATCCCCGATCAGCCGTCCCGGGTCCCCTCCTTCTACCAGGGGGAGTTCGCCGCCGACGAGGCGGAGTCCGACGGTCTGCGCAGCCAGTACACCGCCGGCTTCCTGTACGGCACCTTCCGGGACCGGGAAAAGGCCCTGGCTATGGAGGTCCTGGGCGACGTGCTGTGCGGCACCAATGAATCACCCCTCCGCAAGGCCGTTCTGGACGAGGACCTGGCGGAGACCATCAGCTTCTCCGGCAGCGAGGATGCCTCCCGGTATCAGCTGGCCGTACTGACGGCCCGGAATCTGGACGACCTGCCCCGGCTGCGCCAGACCCTCCGCCGGACGCTGGAGGATCTGGCTGAAAGCGGCCTGGACCGGAGCCAGCTCCACGCCTCCATCAACGCCATGGAGTTCTCCATGCGGGAGCGGGACTACGGCAGCACCCCCAGGGGACTGGTATACGCCATGGTCATGATGGACACGTGGCTCTATGGCGGCGACCCCGCCGCGAAGCTGGAACTGGGGGATATCTTCGACCGCCTCCGCTCCAAAGTGGATACGGGCTATTTTGAGGAGCTGATCCGCGCCGTCCTGCTGGATAATCCCCACCGGGCAGAGGTCTGCCTCTCTCCCTCCGCCACACTGGGCCGGGAGCGTCAGGCCGCCCGGCAGACGGCGCGGGACCGTCTGGCCGACAGTTGGGATGAGACCCAGAAGCAGCGGATCGCCGACCAGCAGGAGCTCCTTCTGCAGCGGCAGCGGTCGGCCGACACCCCGGAGCAGCTGGCCACGCTGCCCCGCCTGTCCCTGTCCGATGTGTCTGACACACCGGATCCCCTGTTGCTGGACCGACGGGAGATGGACGGCCGCACCGTTATCCTCTCCCACGCCGACACCGATCACATCGTCTACGGCGATCTCTACTTTGACGTCGGGGATCTCACTGAGGAGGAGATCAGTGCCGCTGCCTTCATGGCCAATCTCCTGGATGAGATGGACACCTCCCGCCGCAGCAACAGCGAACTGCAACGGCTGCTGAAGGCGGATCTGGGCGCCTTCTCCACCGGTCTGCACCCCTACGGCAGGCTGGGGCAGACGGACGACGCCACTCCCTACCTGGTCATCAGCTTCAGCGTTCTGGAGAGCAAGCTGGACCGGGCGCTGTCCCTGGTGGGCGAGATCCTGGACGACTGTCTCTTCCGGGATGGTCAGCGGGCCGGGCAGCTGCTGCGCCAGAAGAAACTGGCCATCTACGAGAACATTATTGACAGCGGCAACTTCTATGCCGCCGCACGGGTCAGCGCCTGCTATTCCGCCCGGGCCGTCATCAACGAATACGCCGTAGGCCTGGCCCAATACCGCTGGTTGTGCCGGGCGGAAAAGCAGCTGGTCACCGGTCCGGAGAGTCTCCTGGGACAGATGGAGTCGCTATATCGCCGCGTATTCACCCGGGACCGTCTCCTGGTGAGTCTGACTGGCGACGAGGCCGTCACCGCGCCATTTGCCCGCCGACTCATCGGCGCTATCCGGCCCGGTCCGGCGCCGGTAAATAGACAGGTCTACCGGCCTCTCCCCTTCTGCCGGCAGGGCATCATCATCCCCGCCGACGTGAGCTTTGCCGCCCTGGGCAACAACCTCTGCCGCCATCACCTGACCTATCAGGGCCACATGGGTGTGGCCTCGGCGGTGCTGTCCTACACCTATCTCTGGAGCGTGATCCGGGTGCAGAACGGCGCCTACGGGGCGGCCATGTCGGTGGGCGATTTGGGGGAGGTACGTCTGACCACCTACCGGGATCCCAACCCCGCCGCCTCGCTGGAGGCCTTCCTGGCCGCCGGGACCCATCTGGCGGAGAACACGCCGGACAGCCGGGCTCTGGAGAGTCTGATCATCGGCGCCGTGGGCGAAACCGATCCTCTGAAAACGCCCCGCGGCCGGGGAAAGCTGGCCGCCGTCTGCCACCTGGTGGGCGCCGACGACGATCACTTCCGCCGTCTCCGCGGGGAAATGCTGACCACCCGGCCCGAAGATCTCACCGCCTTTGCCCGCCAGCTCCAGGAACTGTGCGCCCAGGCCGCCATCTGTGTCATCGGCGGCCGGGAGCAGGTGGAGAAGTGCAGCCATCTGAATGAAATCGTCACCTTGACTTGACAGAATCGGAGGAATTGGATATGACGCTGGAACAAGCCAGAGAAAAACTCACGGACCTGCAAAAGGCCGTCGCCGCCTATCAGCACGCCCTGGGCCTGCTGTTCTTCGATGGCGCCACCACTGCCCCACGGGGCACCGCCGCCAACCGGGGCCGGACCATGTCGGTGCTGAGCCAGGCTCTGTACCAACTGAACACCCGGCCGGACACCGTGGAGCTGCTGGCGTTTCTGGAGGAGAACCGCGGCCAGTTGACTGGGCGGGAGCAGCGGATGGTGGATCTCCTCCGGAAGGAGGGCCGCAAGATGGAGCGCATCCCGGCGGAGGAGTACATGGCCTTTCGCCGGCTGAGCGTGGAGGCCAACGCTGTGTGGCGCACCGCCAAGGAGCACAGCGACTTCGCCCTCTTCGCCCCCTATCTTCAGAAGCGGTTCGACATGTCCCGGCAGATCGCCCGCTACTGTGCCCCGGATATGGACCCCTACGACTTCTGGCTGGGCGACAACGAAGAGGGCATCAGCCGCGCCCGCTGCGACGCATTTTTTGATGTGGTGTATCACCGCATCATCCCCCTGCTCCAGGCGGTGCAGTCCCGTCCCCAGCTGGATAACGCCATTATCAAGGGCCACTTCCCCATACCGCAGCAGGCGGTCCTGGCCCACAAGCTGATGGACATCCTGCAGTTGGATCCCCTCCACGTGGGTTTGGCCACCACGGAGCATCCCTTCACCACCAGTCTGGGCTCCCACTTGGACGAGCGCATCTCCACCCACTATTTTGAGGAGGATTACTCCTACTCCATGTTCAGCGTCATCCACGAGGGCGGCCACGCCCTCTACAACACCGGCAGCGACGATGCTCTGGCCTACACCGTCCTGGACGGCGGCGTGTCCATGTGCGTCCACGAGAGCCAGAGCCGGTTCTACGAGAACTATCTGGGCCGCAGCCGGGCTTTCTGTGAGTACCTGTTCCCCATCCTCCGGGAGATCTTTCCGGAGCACCTCCAAAACGGCACGGCGGAGGAGTTCTACCGGGCCATCAACCGGGTGGAGCCCACCCTCATCCGCACCCAGGCCGACGAGCTGACCTACTGCCTCCATGTGCTGGTACGCTATGAGCTGGAAAAGGCCGTCATGGACGGTGCGCTCTCTGTGGACGATATGCCGGGCGAGTGGAATCGTCTCTACAAAGAGTACCTGGGCATTGACGTGCCCGACGACCGCCGTGGCATCCTCCAGGACAGTCACTGGGCCGACGGCTATCTGGGCTACTTCCCCTCCTACGCTTTGGGCAACGCCTACGGCGCTCAGTTCCTGCGGAAGATGAGGGAGACGGTGGACGTGGACGATTGCCTGCGCCGGGGCGATCTGGGACCCATCAACGACTGGAACCGGCAGCATATCTGGCAATACGGCTGTCTGTACCGCCCCGCCGATCTGTTCCGTCGGGCCACCGGCGAAGATTTCGATCCCACCGTCTACACTGATTATCTGGAGGAAAAATACACCGCCCTCTACGGCCTGACGCCCCGGCGATGATCCTCTCGAAAAAAGCACCTGAGATTTCACTCAGGTGCTTTTCTTATTCATCCTGTTTCCCGCACCAATCGTGGAGGAAATACGTCACCGCCAGCAGGTCAGCGCAGCCGCCGGGCGACAGATTTTTCCGGATAAAGTCCCGATCCAGCCGGGCGATTTCCTCCATGGGCGGCATGGGGTCCCGCTTCAACAGCTCCCGAACCTCCTCCTCTGCCGCCCGGGCCGTCTCCGGACCGCCCCGGGCGATCATGTTGGTGTCGGTACCCCGGGCAATCAGATAGAGCAGTGCGATGGCGCCAGCGTCGTTGCGGCTGCGTCCGGCGTCCAGCGCGCTGCGGAATGCGGGCAGAGCCGTCCTGGCCACGCCGGGCAGCCCTCCGGCCACCTCCCCCCGGATCCCCGGCAGGCCCATCTCCCGATAGAGCCGTTGGCCCACCGTCAGCTTGTGGGCGGGTGTCTCCGCCAATCTGGCCCAGTCCGCCTCCACCGCCGCGGCTGTCATGGCGGCGCACTCCTTCAGAATGCGGTCCACATCCCGGCAGGGTGCCTCCGGCCGCCACAGGCGGCCTATCGCCCCACAGACAGTCCCCAGGGTGAAGACAGCTCCCTTGTGGGTGTTGACGCCGCCGGTGGCCCGGAGCATGGCTTCTTCCGCCTCCAATCCGGCACGCCGGAGCAGGGCAAAAGTCTCCTCCGGTGTCTGCCCGGCGGTCTCGCGTCCGATCTGTGCACACCGCTCCCAATAGGGCGCCAGGGCGGCGATGCTTCTTTCAAAGGTCCCCACGTCCATATCCCCGTGACTGCCGCTGTTGGCCCGGTCCACCAGGCCCGGCTTGGGGGTGGTGTTCACCTCATCCGTCAGGGCTCCGGCAGCCAGCTCCGCCACGGACTTTTCATCTGCGGCGGCAAAATAACCCGTCATGATCCGGCGGGTGGCCTCCTGCAGCTGGGCCACGGTGTGGATGCGCCTGGAGGCGCAGCCCCGGCCCGGTGCCCCGCAGACGATGCAGCTGCGATCGCCGCCGCCCACCTGCTCCCGGTACAGCTTGGTGCCGTCGGTATGCAGCACATCCATATCGAAGAGGCGCCCCAGGGACGAGGCGTCCTCGATCCCGGCGCAGATCCGCTTCACCGCCAGAGGATCCCCCTCCACGGCGCAGTACAGCTGACAGCCGACGGCAGAGCACTCCTCCTCCCAACAGCGTACCGGCAGCGCGGCGCTTTCCAGCGCCGCCTTCAGCTGCCGGCAGCCAGCGCCAAAGGCCCGGCGGATCAGAGGCGAATCCTTCACCGGCCCGGCAATATTCATGGTAAAGGAAATCAGCGGCCCGCCGTGTCGTCCCAGCAGGGCACGCTGCCGGGCCACCCGGCGTTCCCGGGCCTCCAGGATCTCCTGCAAAGTCACTTCCCGTTCCATGGGCAACTCCTCATTCAATGATGGCGTACTTCTTTCTGCTTCTGGATCGCCCGGATCACCAGCTCCGCCTCGGGCGAGGTAAAATAGGCCGCCGTGGCAGGGGGCAGCATATCCGCCACCGCCGCCAGCTTCCCGTCGTGAATGGCCTGGCGGACGGTGCTGGCACTGACCACCCGATCCCCGGCCATGAGCCGTGGGATCACCCGGCACGCCACGCCCACCTCCGGCAGGCGCTCTGCCATGATGCGGTTATAGAGGGCGGTGACGCCGCTGTCCGGCTCCTGGCCCACGTAGCGCACCGTGACGCCCAGTGCCCGGGCAACGTAGCCGAACACCGTCAAATCCAACTTGGCGTGGGCGGCGGACACCGTCTCCTCGTCCTTGAGAAAATAACTGGGGAAGGTGGCGGCGCTGATGATATAGGGGCCGGAGTCGTGGCAGATCACGTTGGGCAGATGAGCCACGCCCTGGCGGACCAGCCGTCTGCGCACGGCAAAGGGGATTGGCCCCGCCTCCTCGCTGAGGACAAACAGATGGACCGTGTCGCTCTCGGCGGCAGCCGTCTCCACCAGATGAAGGTGACCCTTGGTGAAGGGATTGGCGTTCATCACCACGGCAGAGGAGAGTCCCTCCCGCCGGGTCTTGGCCAGGGCGCGGCAATAGTCGGAAAAGCCGGTGCGGCGGTTCTCCATGAACACCAGTTCCCTATCCACCCGGGCGATCTCGTAGAAGCCCAGGTCGGCGAAGAACCGGGCGCTGGAAACCTTGGTGTAGAGGAACACGTGGGTGTTGCCCCGCTGGGCCTGGACTTCCATCAGATGGCTGACCACCTGGTTGAGCAGGCCCTCCCCCCGTCTGTCGCCGGAGACGGCCAGGCAGCGGATAGTGTTGCCATAGCAGCTGCCGGTGGCCACCAGCTCATTCTCGTCAAAGATGCCGCAGGTATAGTCCAGATGCCTGTCCCGGCGGATGCCCGCCCGCTCCAGCAGGGCGTCCACCTGCTCCATAGCCCGCCGGTCGGCGGCAGAGATCGAAGTCACCATGTTCAGCCATCACCTCGCCCGAAATGTCATATTCCGATTATACCAGAAAGGCCCCCAAAGAAAAAGCTATATCCGCATAAAAAATCCCGCCCGACAGATGTCGGGCGGGATTTTTGGGGAAATGCGGCTCTTACAGAGGCATAATGCCCAGCACAATGGCAAACAGCATGCAGAGGATCGAGAAGATCCACACATAGAAGAAGCTTGCCTTGATGTGGTCCTTGATGTCCACGTCCGCCAGGCCGGTACCCAGCAGGGTGGCGGGCACCATGGGGCTGATGAAGGTAGCGCAGTTGCGGCAGACCACCATAGCCACGGCGATGGGCAGGGCGCTGACGCCGAAGGCCTGGCCGATGCCAATGATGACGGGCAGCATACCATAGAAGTAGCTGTCGGTATCAAAGGCCAGAGCCAGAGGCACAGACAGGATGCCGATGATCAGCGGCAGGTGCTGACCCAGGGCGTGAGGCAGGGCGGCGGAGACCAGGTTGGCAAGGCACCGGACCACGGAGGGGATCGCGTCGGCAGGCAGCTCCATGGTCTTGGCGGCGATGACCTTGCCGTCAGCGCCCATACTGGAGGTCAGAATGCCCATCAGCACGGCGGCGCCCATCAGAGTGGAGCACATCATCAGGGCGGGACCGGCGTGGAGGTTGATGATCTTCTTGTGCATCTTGGCAGTAAAGCCGTAGTTGACGAACAGGGAGATGGCGCAGCCCAGCATGAAGGGGAAGTAGCTGGGGAACACGTCCCAGATCAGCATGGCGATCACGGCCAGGGTCAGCAGGATATTGAAGATGAACAGCTTGGGACGAGCCAGCTCGTTCTCCTGCGTGACAACCTGCTCCTCGATGACCACCTCGCCGTGCTCCATGGCCAGCTTGCCGTGGAGGCCGGCGCCCCGGGCCTTCTCCTGGATACCGGAAAAGACGGCGTGGGCCAGGGCCAGGATGATACCGAAGACCTGGATGGGCAGGATGGTCTTCCACAGAGCGCCGGCCTCCATACCCAGCACGGAGGCGGCACGCATGGTGGGGCCGGCCCAGGGCATCAGGTTCAGCACGCCCATGGACAGCACCGCGATGCGCAGCAGTGTGGTGGGGCGCATATGCATCCGCTTGTAAACGGGCAGCATAGCGGGGATCACGATGCAGAAGGTGGAAGCGCCGCCGCCATCCAGATGGCCCACCAGGGCGATGACGGCGGATACCACCGCCACGCCCACCACGTTATCACCCACCAGCTTCATCAGCTTGCCGATGATCACGTCAAACATGCCGGCGTCAGTCATGATGCCGAAATACAGCACGGAAAACACGAACAGGGCGGCGGTGGGGCCGGTGCTGGAGAAGCCCGACTTGATCATTGCCGCGATCTGGTCAAAATCGTACCGCCCGCCGATGACCAGGATAATTCCCAGGATGGTGGGCCAGACGATGAAGGCAATGGCCGGTTGGGTCTTGCTCTTGAACAGTGTCACCACGATGGCGACGATGGTGAGCAGACCGAGGATACCAACAATAGAATCGGTCATATATTTGTCCTCATTTCAATGATTTTGTTTTGCAATTACACGGTGTAGGGCTTGATCTTGCGGACCACGTCCAGGATGGTGCCGTCCCGGGCCTCCAGCACGGCGACGACCTTGTCCTCCCACTCCAG
>CACZNU010000122.1 GCA_902782615.1 Oscillospiraceae bacterium
CCAGCTGTGGAACCTGCTGGGCATGGTGCTGGTGGGCTGGGGCAGCGTGCTGCTGGGCGGCTGCCCCCTGCGCCAGCTGATCCTGGCCGGTGAGGGCAACGGCGACTCCGCCGTTACCGTCCTGGGCATGCTGGTGGGCGCCGCTTTTGCCCACAACTTCAAGCTGGCCGGTGCCGCCGACAGCGTAGTGGACAACGTCTACAAGGTGGGCGGTATCGGCATCAACGGCAAGGTGGCCGTGTTCATCGGCTTCGCCGTGCTGCTGATCATCTCCCTGATGAACAGTTCTATGCTGAAAAAGGAGGCCAAGTAATCATGATCGACGCAAGAGGACAGAGCTGCCCCATCCCCGTTGTGATGGTGCAGAACGCCGTGAAGAAGGACCACCCCGATCACCTGCAGGTCCAGGTGGACAGCATGGTGTGCGTGGAGAACATCACCCGCTATGCCGCCAGCCAGGGCTACGCCGTGGCCGTGGAGGAAACCGGCGGTGACTACACCTTGACCCTGACAAAGTGATTTCTCTTTAGATGGAATTTTTTCCCTGCAGCCCGAGAGGGCCGCGCACAGCGCGGCCCTCTTTTTTTGCTCTCGTAATCCGCAGAAAAGAATCACGCAAGGCAGGGATTGCCAATTGCTTTTTCTAGGTAGTGTGCTATAATAGATAAAAAATAGTAAGATGGCCAAAAAATTTTTGGAAGTTCTTCTCAAAGGAGAATCGCTATGGCGACGTTTACGGTGAACGGCAGAACCGTCACGGTGGAGAAAAATCAAAAGCTGATCCGCTACCTGCGGGACGAGCTGCGCCTGACCAGCGTAAAGGACGGCTGCAGCGAGGGTGCCTGCGGCACCTGCACCGTGCTCATCGACGGGAAGGCCACCCGGGCCTGCATTGCCCAGACCGACAAGCTGGAGGGCAAGCACGTTCTGACGGTGGAGGGCCTGTCCGATCGGGAGCGGGAGATCTTCACCTATGCCTTCGGCGAGGCCGGCGCCGTCCAGTGCGGCTTCTGCATCCCCGGCATGGTCATGTGCGCCAAGGGGCTCATCGACCAGAACCCGGACCCCACCCGGGAGGAGGCGGCCGCCGCCATCCGCGGCAACATCTGCCGCTGCACCGGTTACGTGAAGATCATCGACGGCATCCTTCTGGCGGCCAGGCTCTTCCGGGAGGGCGCTCCCCTTCCGGCTGAGGACGAGTCGTGGCTGGTGGGCTCCCGTGTCCACCGCATCGACGTGGAGGAGAAGGTCCAGGGATACGGTCTCTATCCCGACGACGTGTATGTGGACGGCATGTGCTACGGCGGCGCCGTCCGTACGCCCTATGCCCGGGCCCGGATCCTGAAGATCGACACCTCCGAGGCGGAGGCTCTGCCCGGCGTGGTGGCCGTTCTGACCCAGAAGGACATCCCGGGACAGGTCAATGTGGGCCACATCAAAAAGGACCAGCCCACTCTGGTGGGCGAGGGCGAGGTCACCCAGTACCTGGGCGACGCCCTGGCGCTGATCTGCGCTGAGGACCGGGAGACGCTGGAAACGGCCAAGACCCTGGTCCACGTGGAATACGAAGCCCTGCCACTGGTCCACGGTCCCGAGGAGGCCGCCGCGCCCGGGGCGCCGCTGGTCTTCATCAACGACCGGGACAACATCCAGGCCCACCGCCACATCAAACGGGGCGATCCCGACGGGGCCATCGCCCGGTCCAAATACGTCATCACCCAACACTTTGAAACCCCCTGGACGGAGCACGCCTTCCTGGAGCCGGAGTGCTGCGTGGCGCTGCCCCTGGAAAACGGCGGTGTCAAGCTGCTGACCACCGACCAAAGCGCCCACACCACCCGCTATGAGTGCGCCGCCATGCTGGGCGTCACCTACGACAAGTGTCTGGTGCAGAACATGCTGGTAGGCGGCGGCTTCGGCGGCAAGGAGGATATGTCCGTCCAGCACCACGCGGCGCTGCTGTGCTACCGGACCCGCCGGCCGGTGAAGTTCAAGCTGTCCCGGCCCGAATCCATCCTGGTCCACCCCAAGCGCCACCCCATGTGGATGGATTTCACCATGGGCTGCGACGAAAACGGCATCATCCAGGGCGTCAAGGCCACGGTGGTGTCCGATACCGGCGCCTTCGCCTCCCTGGGCGGCCCTGTGCTGGAGCGGGCCTGCACCCACGCCGCCGGCCCCTACGCCTATGAGAATTTCGAGATCGACGGCACCTCCTACTACACCAACAATCCCCCTGCCGGCGCCTTCCGGGGCTTCGGCGTGACTCAGACCTGCTTCGCCACGGAGACGCTGCTGAACATGATGGCGGAGAAGGTGGGCATCTCCCCCTGGGAGATCCGCTACCGCAACGCCATCCGCCCCGGCCAGGTCCTGCCCAACGGTCAAATCGTAGGGCCGGAGACCGGCTTGGTGGAAACCCTGGAGGCCGTGAAGCCCTATTATGACGAGGCCGTAAAGAACGGCGATCCCGTTGGCCTGGCCTGCGCCATGAAAAACGCCGGCGTGGGCGTGGGCCTCCCCGACTGGGGCCGCTGCAAGCTGATCGTAGGCGGCGACGCCAAGCTACACATCAACGCCGGCGCCTCCTGCATCGGTCAGGGCCTGGGCACGGTCCTGGTGCAGATGGTGGTCACCTACACCGGCCTCCCACGGGAAGACGTGGTCTATGAGCGCAGCAACACCTGGATCGCCCCGGACTCCGGCGACACCTCCGGCTCCCGGCAGACCCTGGTCACCGGCGAGGCCTGCCGCCGGGCCTGCGAGAAGGTCAAGGCCGAGCTGGACAACGGCAGGACCCTGCGCCAGCTGATCGGCATGGAGTTCTACGGCGAGTATCTGGCCAAGACCAATCCTCTGGGCGCCAACGTGCCCAACCCGGTGAGCCACGTGGCTTACGGCTATGCTACCCAGATGTGCATCCTGGATCAGGAAACCGGCCGGATCAAGCAGCTCATCGGCGCCCACGACGTGGGCAAGGCGGTAAATCCCCTCTCCTGCGAGGGGCAGATCGAGGGCGGCATGGTCATGTCCATGGGCTACGCCCTCACCGAACAGTATCCCATCGACGAAAACTGCAAGCCCACCGCAAAATACGGCACCCTGGGCCTCTTTCGGGCGCCGGACGTGCCGCCGGTGAAGGCCATCGTGGTGGAAAAGCCCGGCCTGAACCTGGCCGGCGGCGCCATCGGCATCGGCGAGATCACCTCCATCCCCACCGCCCCGGCCATCGCCGAGGCCTACTATCAGCGGGACGGCCAGCGCCGGTTCTCCCTGCCGCTGGAGAACACCCCCTATGCCCGGAAAAAATAAATAGTGCGGCCTTGACCGCACTATTTCTTCAGATCCTCCAGCGCCTCCGGCGTGTCCACGTCGGTCAGCTCCTGTTTTTCCACTTCCCGCAGCAGCAGGGCGTCCTCGTGCCGCCGGATGACGGCGCTGCCGCCCACGTCCCCGGTCAGAGCGCACAGCTCCGGGAAAAACCGCTCCGGGAAGATGCAGGGATTGCCCCGCACACCGCCATGTGAGGCGGCCACGATGTGGTCCGGGTGATCCCGGTACAGGTCCAGCAGGGCCTCCACACTCTCCTGCCGCAGCAGCGGCTGGTCGGATACCAGATAGACGATGGCCCGGCATGTATCAGCCAGGGTCTCGGTCCCCAGCCGGACCGTATGGCTCAGGCCCCACTCCGGGTGACGGTTGCGGACGCAGCGAAAACCGTATTCCCGGGCCAGGCTTTCCACCTCATCGTACTGTGTCACCACGCAGACCGCGCTCAGCCTGTCGGCCGGCACGACATCCAGCGCCCGGCGGATCAGGGACTTCCCGTCTACGGCGGCAGCCAGCTTGTTCTCGCCGAACCGATGGGCGTTTCCCGCCGCCATGACCACGCAGCCGATGGGGAGAGTTTCTTTCACATTCATCGTCATCACCTGTCCCAGATTTTACAGATTTAGTATGGGCAAGTCAATCCTTATTTATGAAGGAGGGCAACCAACATGAACAAGGTAGGCAGAAGCGAAGTCCGTGTGGACGGCTTCGACAAGGCCAGCGGCCGCACCAAATACTACGAGGACCGGATCCCCGCCGGGGCACTCTACGTGCGCATCAAGCACGCGGAGATCGCCCACGCCATGGTCCGCTCCATCGACACCTCTACCGCCGAGGCCATCCCCGGTGTGGTGAAGGTGCTGACCTGCTTCGACGTGCCGGATCTCCCCTTCCCCACCGCCGGCCATCCCTGGTCCATGGATCCCGGCCACCAGGACGTGGCCGACCGCCACCTGCTGAACCGCCACGTCCGCTACTGGGGCGACGACGTGGCCGTGGTCATTGCGGAAAACGAGGTGGCCGCCAACCAGGGCGTCCGCGCCCTGAAGGTAGAGTATGATCCCTTGCCCTTCGTGCTGGACGTGCAGAAGGCTATGGAGCCGGGCGCGCCCCAGCTCCACGAGCGGTTCCCCGGCAACATCCTCAAGCACACGGACCTGCGCAAGGGCGACTACCAGGCCGCCATCCGGGAGCCGGGTCTCATCAAGGTGGAGGGCTGGTACGACACCCCCACCGTGCAGCACTGCCACATTGAGAACCACGGCTGCTTCGCCTATGAGGAGAACGGCCGGATCGTGGTGGTATCCTCCACCCAGATCCCCCATATCATCCGCCGGGTGGTCGGACAGGCTCTGGGCCGCCCCTGGGCCGACATTGAGATCATCAAGCCCTATATCGGCGGCGGCTTCGGCAACAAGCAGGACGCCCTCTACGAGCCCCTGTGCGCCTGGTGCACCACCCAGGTGGGCGGCCGCTGCGTTCGGCTGGACTGCTCCCGGGAGGAAACCTTCGTCAGCAACCGGGTCCGCCACGCCATCCGCTTCCACATCGTCACCTGGCTCCGGAAGGACGGCGTCATCGCCGCCCGGAAGGTGGAGTGCTTCTCCAATCAGGGCGCCTACGCCTCCCACGGCCACTCCATCGTGGCCAAGGCCATGGGCTCCTTCCCACAGCACTACCCCTGCGACAACATGGAGTGCGACGCCTGGACGGTATTCACCAACCGCCCCGCCGCCGGCGCCATGCGGGGCTACGGCATGCCCCAGGCCAGCTTCGCCGACGAGAGCAACATCGAGGACTGCGCCCGGGCCCTGGGCATGGACTCCTATGAGTTCCGCAAGAAGAACATCATGCCCCAGGGCTTCCACGATGGCTTCTCCGGCAACACCAATTACTACGACAGCTATCGCCAGTGCATGGCCAAGGGCGCCGCTTACATCGACTATGAGCGCAAGAAAAAGGAATTTTCCCATGACACCGGCGATATTCGCCGGGGCATCGGCGTGGCCACCTTCTGGTACAATACCGCCGTCTACCCCATCTCCCTGGAGACCTCCTCCAACCGGATGCAGCTGAATCTGGACGGCACGGTCACCTTCCAGTGCGGTGAGACGGAGATCGGCCAGGGCGCCGACACCGCCTACGCCCAGATGGTGGCGGAGGCCGTAGGCCTGAAGAGCTATCGGGACGTGCACGTCAAGTCCTGCCAGGACACCGACATCACCCCCACCGGTCTGGGCGCCTATGCCTCCCGCCAGACCTACGTGGCCGGCTTCTCCATCCGCCAGACGGCGGACATTCTGCGCGGGAAGATCCTGGAGCGGGCCTGCCAGGAGACGCGCCAGGCGGTAGGCAACATGGATATCGTAGACGGTATGATCGTCCGCAAAAACGACGACGCTCCCCTGATGAGCCTGAAGGAGCTGGCCATGACCGCCCAGTACGACCCGGTCCACAGTCAGCATATCACCGCCGAGTCCACCTACACCATCCGCAACAACGCCTACTCCTTCGGCTGCACCTTTGCCGAGGTGGAGGTGGATATCCCCCTGTGCAAGGTGACGGTGAAGAACATCGTCAATGTCCACGACTGCGGCAAGCTCATCAATCCGGCGCTGGCCGAGGCCCAGGTCCACGGCGGCATGTCCATGGCCATCGGCTACGGCCTTTCCGAGCAGCTGATTTTCGATGAAAAGACCGGCAAGCCCCTCAATGGCAACCTGCTGGACTACAAGCTCTCCACCTTTATGGACCACCCCCACCTGGAGGCGGAATTTGTGGAGAACGCCGAGCCCACCTCTCCCTTCGGCACCAAAGCTCTGGGCGAGCCGCCGGCCTGCTCCGGCGCGCCGGCCATCCGCAACGCGATCCTGGACGCCACCGGCGTGGCCATCGACCGCACCCCTATCAATCCCCACGTCCTGTTTGCTGAATTCACCAAGGCAGGACTGATCCACGACGACTGGCGAGAGGAGGAATAAGCCATGTATGACATGAAAGCCCTCTACGAGGCGGAAAGCGTACAGGATGCCATCCGTCTCCGGCTGGAGCACCCCGAGGCCCAGATCATCGCCGGCGGCTCCGACGTCCTGGTCCAGATGCGGGAGGGCAAGCGCTCCGGCAAGGAGCTGATCTCCATCTACATGATCGACGCCCTCCGGGGCGTGAGCCTGGACGAGGAGGAGAATCTCCGCATCGGCTCTCTGACCAGCTTCTCCCACATCACCCGGGATCCCCTGATTCAGAAATACTGCAACGTGCTGGGCGAGGCGGTAGATCAGGTGGGCTCCCCCCAGATCCGCAACATCGGCACCATCGGTGGCAACACCTGCAACGGCGTCACCTCCGCCGACTCTGCCTCTACCCTCCACGCCTACGAGGCCATCGTCGAGCTGACCGGCAAGGACGGCGTCCGCCGCATCCCCATCCATGATTTCTACATCAGGGCCGGTCAGGTGGACATCCGCCCCGACGAGATTCAGACGGCGATCCTCATCCCCAAGGCCAGCTATGAGAATACCTTTGGCCACTACATCAAGTACGGCATGCGCAACGCCATGGAGATCGCCACCCTGGGCTGCAGCGTCAACGTACGCCTGTCGGCGGACAGGGGGACCATTCAGCGCTGCCGCATCGCCTATGGCGTGGCCGGCCCCGTGCCCATGCGCTGTCCCACCGCAGAGGCCACAGCCAACGGTCAGCGCCCCTCCGGGGAGCTGGCGGGGCGGTTTGCCCGGGCCGTCATCGACGATATCAACCCCCGCGACTCCTGGCGCGCCAGCAAGGCCTTCCGCCAGCACATCGCGGTGGAGATGGCAAAGCGAGCCCTCACAAGGGCGGTAGAACTGGCGGGAGGTGAGATGGCATGAGTCAGTACAAGCTGATCCACTGCAACATCAACGGCAAGGACGTGGAGAAGATGGTGGACGTCCGGGCCTCCCTCACCGATATGCTCCGCAACGAATACCACCTGACCTCCGTGAAAAAGGGCTGCGAGGTGGGCGAATGCGGCGCCTGCAACGTCCTCATCAACGGTGAGGCCTTCAACTCCTGCATCTATCTGGCCGTCTGGGCCGAGGGCAAGCGCATCCGCACCCTGGAGGGCCTGATGAGCCCCGACGGGGAGCTCAGTGACATCCAGCAGGCCTTCATCGACGAGACCGCTATCCAGTGCGGCTTCTGTACCCCCGGCTTTATTATGACGGCGGCGGAGATCCTGGAATCCGGCAAGCTCTATACCGACGACGAGCTCCGCAAGCTCCTGTCCGGCCACCTTTGCCGCTGCACCGGCTATGAGAACATCTTCCGGGCGGTGAAGAAGACCATGTATCGCCGGCTGGGCAAGGAGATCGACTTCTGATCCCTTCTGCCGAAAACCTAAAACAAAAAGACCATCCCCGGAGCCTTTCGCTCCGGGGACGGTCTTTTTCATGTCATAGCTCTGTACCGCCTGATCCGTTATCGATATGTTGTTATCTGCCGCAGGAACAGGCCCTCTGCCGCCGCCAGATCCGCCGCCGTCTCCAACAGCTCTCCGGCGGGGTTATGCAGCGTCATATAGAGGTCGTCCCCGTCCAGCGTCAGCAATGCGTCCTCTGCAGGAAAAAGGACGTGGAGATACCGGTCCGGCCCCTCTCCGGCGCACGCCTTCACCCGGCGCGCCAGCTCCTCCGGGGTGGTCTCATCGCTCCAGGTGTCCGCCTTGGGGTCGTACACCGTCAGATCATAGTAGCAGCTCAGCTTCACCAGAAGCATGGCAAACCGGCCGTACAGCTCGTCGATCCGGGGGTGTGCCATCAGGTACCGTTCCACGGCAAAATAGTGCCCCCCGCTCTCCGCCGGCACCTGCCGGGGGAGAAAATCGATGACCCGGTAAGGGGCCTCCAACAGCCGCTCCCGGCACTCGTCATACGCTCTTTGATCCATATGCGATCGATCCGGATGGATCAGTCGCCCTGGGAGGGCATCATGCCGGCGATCATATTGGCAAAGGCGCTGGCGGGCATGGTCTGGAGCACCACACGGCCGGGGCCGGTGATGACCGTGTTGAACAGGCCCTCACCGCCGAAGAGCATGTTCTTGACGCCCTTGACCTGCTGCACGTCAATGGAGCAGGTGGCGTCGATCATGGCCACGTTGCCGGTGTTGACCACGATCTGCTGGCCGGCGGAGAGCTCATACTCCACCACGCTGCCGTCGATCTCCAGGAAGGCGGTGCCGCGGCCGGAGAGCTTCTGCATGATGAAGCCCTCGCCGCCGAAGAAGCCCGCCATGCCCTTCTTCTGGAAGAACACGGACAGCTCCACGCCGG
>CACZNU010000123.1 GCA_902782615.1 Oscillospiraceae bacterium
GAGGAAAGTCCGGGCTCCACAGGGCAAGGATAACGGGTAACGCCCGCCGAAGGCGACTTCAGGAAAAGTGCAACAGAGATATACCGCTGAGGGAACCTCGTTCCGTCAGTAAGGGTGGAAAGGCGAGGTAAGAGCTCACCCATCGGCTGGGAACAGTCCGATGCTGTAAACTCTATCCGGAGCAACACCGGTATGGGAGCAAGAGGCTGGCCCGGCCGCTCCCGGGGTGGCTTGATCGTGCCGGCAACGGTACGGCTAGATAGATGACTGTCAAGACAGAACCCGGCTTACAGATCTACTCGCGTGACATACGAAAGCACCGGCGTCATACGCCGGTGCTTTCTTTTTGCTATCTTACCTTGGGGATCAGCAGAAGCATGTCTGTGGTCTCTGTGCCGGATTCCAGCTCGTTGGCCGCCAGGATCGCCTGCTCCTCTGTTTTGCACTGCTTCGCCACGTCCCACAGTGTCTCCCCCTCCCGCAAGCGCCGCAGCACCAGCGACGGCATGGTCGCCCGGTCGATCTCCTCCTGCTGCTGGGCAGAGGTCAGGGCGGTGATCTCCTCCTCCGTACCGCAATTCATGCGGAAAAGCACCGGCACGCGAACCTCATATCCGTTTGCGCTGCGCTGCCACACCTCCGGCTCCACATCTGCCTCCACCGATGAGGGCATCTGTCTCATCTCGGCGTTCACCTCGCCGGAACGCTCAGTGACAACAGGCGTGCCCGCCTCGTCCAGGTACAGCACCTTCATATGTACTGTGGACCGCGCCACAGGTCGATCACCCTCCCCCGTCGTCAGTTCCGGATGGGTGCAGTCCGCGGCGGTCATATAGACGAATGCACCGGATCCCTCCAGACGCTGGACATTGTCCCGGCGGATATCCTCCGGCGGCTGCTGGGCAGGGATGGCAATGACCTGTCGGGTGGCCACAGTATTGTATCGGGTGCTATACAGGTCCGCCACGTACTCCACAGTCTGCTGCTGATAGGTGCGCACCTCCAGGTTTGCCCGGAGCGTCACACCCAATCCACCGCCGTTTTCCGTTCGGACCGGATGGACCTCGTCCTCCAGGATCCGAGCGATACAGCTGAAAGTCGCATCTTCCGGCAGATCCTCCCCGTCGATGATCTGAGAGAAGGGCATGGTCAGTTCTCTGCTGGTCAACTCCTGCCCCTCGCCCCGCATTAGAAGGGACAAGACCGCCTCGCCCTTTATCACCAGCTTGCTGCCAAAATGCTGGCAGCCGGTAAGACGCAGGAAGATCCGGCTCATCAACAGTTCAGCATCCTGCCCATCGTCCAGGGGAACCTCCTGCGCCACGTTGAACTCCCGTTCCCACACGTCCGTCAGCACAGGAAGCACCGCTTGATCACGCCGCAGCTGCAGCGACACGTCCTCCGCAACGCCTGTGCAAAGCCGCCGCGCACATTTTCGATAGCCGCCTACTCGGAATTCCGGCAGTGCCCGGACATACAGCTTTCTGGCACCCAGCATTTTGGCCTCCAGCAGCAGAAGACGGCTCTCTACGCTGATCGTCTCACAGTCTCTCTTATCCTCTACCCTGCAGCTGAATGGCACAGACAAGGACAGGCTGCGCAGCCCCGGATTCTCCTCCGATGTATAGAGGACCGTCACCCGAATGCTGCCGCTCATCGTCAGTCTCCCGTCGCTGAGCGACTTTTCCCGCAGCCGTATCTGTCCCACCGAGTCGACGATCCTGGCCAGATCCGGGCAGTACTCCGGGATGGCCGTCTCCATGGTCTCCTCGTGGGTCACGACCAGATCGCCCGTCGGCTCGTAGCCGGTGATCTCCTTAAACTTCAATTCCAGATCCATCGATTTTGCCCTCACATTCTTCCAGTATTTGTTGGAAGAATATGAGGGCTCGGCTCTGTTTATTCTCCTGCACCGAAAATCGTCCGCAGCAGACCCCTTAGAATTCTCGGTGCCTTCCATACGATGATCCTCATCACTACCTCCTGTCACACAAGCAAACGATGCCGCATGCGATCAGCACGAACGCCACCACAAACATCAGGAATCCCACCGGGAAAAAAGCGGCGATCAGGATCCCCAGGCCCAAGCCCAGAGCGCACAGGCCAATGGTGCTGCCGCAACCGCCTCTTCTCATAGCGCTCCCTCCTCTACACCAATATATGAAAAAGAAGCGGAAACGTCCCAGACGTTTCCGCTTCCCCTATTTCTCCCAGTCCTTCAAATTCTTTAGTTCCTCATATAGCCGCACATAGCTTTTGTGGCGGCCGGTCGGGATGTCGCCCCGTTTCACAGCCTCCAATACGGCACATCCCTTCTCCTTCACATGCTTGCAACCCACAAAGCGGCAGTTGCCCAGATAGGGGGCAAATTCCGGGAAGGTCTCCGGCAGTCTCTCTTTCAACTCAAAATTCAGTTCATCAGTTTCAAAGGACGAAAAGCCCGGTGTGTCGATCACATAGGTATCATTTCCCAGGGAAAACAACTCCACGTGTCGGGTAGTATGGCGCCCCCGGCCCAGGGCCTTACTGACTTCCCCCACCGGCAGGGCAAGCTCCGGCAACAGGCTGTTGAGGATGCTGGACTTTCCCACGCCGGAATTCCCTGTAAAGGCGTTTAGCTTTCCACTTATTGCGGCGCGAAGCTCCTGCATGCCTTCACCCGTGGCAGCGCTGATGCGCAGGACCGGAATGGCCGACGCTCTGTAGAGCCGATAGAGCTCTTCCGCCGCATCCAGATCGCACTTGTTCAGTACCACCAGGATTTGGCATCCCTTCAGCGCAGCAATGGCGGATATCCTGTCGATCAGATAGGGATCCGTCACGGGGATGGCCCCGGAGGCGATGATCACCAGTTGGTCGATATTGGCGGCAGCCGGTCGATCAAACTGATTCTTTCGTGGCTCGATGGCCTCGATCATCCCCTCCCCATTGCCCAGGGGAAGGGCTTCCGCCCAGTCCCCCACCAGGGGGTTGAGCCCTTGACGGCGGAACTTGCCTCTGGCGCGGCATTGCAGGATCTCTTCTCCGGTATTCACATAGTAGAAGCCGCTGAGGGCCTTTTCAATGCGCCCCCGGCTCAACCCTGGCCTCCTTCGACGGGCTCAGTCGGTTCGGTGTCTCCTCCTCCGCCGCCTTCGTTTCCACCTTCACCATCGGGGACCTCTTTGGGACCTTCGCTGATCCAGATCGTCACCGTCGTACCGGTGGGGACTGTTCCGCCCAGATGGTTCTGATCGAGTACTTCGCCCGCCGGCTCCTGGCCGGGAAGCTCCACAACGGATACCTCCAGTCCCAGACTCTGAAGTTTGGTAACAGCACCGTCCACATTCATACCGATCACATAAGGTACATCCACCATGATGGGGCCCTTACTGATGGTAAAGGTAATGACCGTTCCCTCCTCCACTTCCGTGCCGGAGGCAATGCTCTGGTCAATGATGGCTCCCTCCGGCTCAGCGCTGTTAACGTATTCGCTCTGACCCACGCGCAAGCCCAACTGCTCCGCCTGATCCGTGGCAGATTCCAGTCCCAGGCCCAGGAAGGAGATCACGGAAATCTTCTTAACCTGGGGGCCCTTGCTATAGACGATCAGTACGGAGTCGCCCTTCTTCAATTCCGTACCTGCTCCTGGCGTTGTGCGAATGACCTTTCCCTCGTCATAGGTATCGGAGAACTCATCCTGGGTGGTGACCTGCAACCCGAGATTCAGGTTCAGCAGCTGCGCCTTCGCCTCCTGATAATCCATACCGGTCAGAGAGGGCATCTGCTCCTTATCTTCCTCCACGCAGACGTATACGTTGATCACCAGATTTCCCTTTCTGGTGCGGCCTGCCGCCGGATCCTGCTCCACGATCTGCCCAGCCTTGTATTTGGGATCCATCTTGGTGCCGATCTGCTTGATTTCAAAGATTCCCTTGACACCTGGCAAATTCATCGCCTGCTCGATGGTATATCCCAACACCTCGGGTACCTCGTAGGATTCGGCGCTGTTGGCGCCCATGCCGCTGAAGACCAGCTTGAAGAGCAAGAGGATCAGCAGCAGCGCTGCCGCAAACCCACCCAGGATGATGGCAATACGTTTCTTATCACGGGTACTCTCCTCATCGGTGGTCGTTGTCTTGGGATTCTCCGTTCTCTTGCTGCGGCCGGCCCTGGCTGCCACCTCCGCTGTTGGGATCGGCTGAGTGGGTTCGTCTCCGGGCTTCTCCGCCAGCTCGGTGCGAATATACTCCATGTCCACGTTGGGATCCTTCCGGAAACGCTCCAGGTCCTCCAGCATGGCGTCGGCGGAGGCGTAGCGCTTATTGAGGTCCGGATTCATGGCCTTCATGGTAATCAGTTCCAGAGCTTCCGGTACATCGGGATTGATATCCCGGGGCGCCAGCGGCACGGAGCTCAGATGCTGGATGGCTACGGACACGGCGCTGTCCCCCTCAAAGGGCAGGCGGCCTGTCAACATCTCATAGAGCACCACGCCGGCGGAATAGATATCCGACCGGGCGTCGGTACGATCGCCGCGGGCCTGCTCCGGAGAAATGTAATGCACGCTGCCCAGCGCTTCCTGGGTCAGCGTCTGGCTGGCATTGGCCAGGCAGGCAATACCGAAGTCAACCACCTTCACGCTGCCGTCCCGCAGAACCATGATATTCTGGGGCTTGATATCCCGGTGGATAATGCCACGGCTGTGGGCGTGGCTGAGACCGCGCATGATCTGGGTGATAAAGTGCAGCGCCTCCCTCCAGTCCATCTTGCCCCGCCGTTCCATGTACTGCTTCAGCGTAATGCCGTCGATCAGCTCCATGACGATGTAGTCCAGATCGTCGCTGCGGGACACGTCGTAAACAGATACGATGTTGGCGTGGGAGAGCTGGGCGACAGCCAGGGATTCATCCCGGAATCTCCTGCGGAAATCGGCGTTCTCGGCCAGGTCGCTCTTAAGAATTTTCACCGCAACCAGCCGGTTGAGCCGGTGACACTTTGCTTTATATACGTTGGCCATGCCGCCTTTGCCGATGAGCTCCAACAGCTCATACCGGTTATCCAGCATTTTACCAATATACTGATCCATCATGATGTACAATCCTTTCCATTGACTTTGCGAACCGACTGGGGCCCGGTCAAATATTCATCAGCAGTACGACTGTCACGTTGTCCGGCGCGCCCCGCTGTTTTGCCAGCGCCAGCAGCCGCTCCAGACAGCCGTCCGGTGCTCCGCCGTGGATCACCTCAAAGAGGATCTCCTGATCCGTTACGGTATTCACCAGTCCATCGGAGCAAAGCAGAATGAAATCCCCCTGTTTCCACGTTATGGGGAAGGTATCCGTCTCCACTTTGGGGTCGGGCCCAAGCGCACGGGTGATCAGATTGCGGCTGGGATGGTGCCGTGCCGCAAGGGGCGTCAGGTCTCCCCGTTCCACCATATTCTCCACGACGGAGTGATCCCGGGAGATCTGGCGGAGGCCCTCCCGGTCGATCAAGTAGGCACGGCTGTCACCTACGTTGCTGATCAGCGCCCTGTCGTCCAGTGCGATGGCGGACACCAGGGTCGTCCCCATTCGCTCGTAGCCTGGCGTTCTGGCCGCCTCCTCCCGGATCGCTGTATTGGCCAGCGACACGGCAAAGCGTGAGACCTGCTCCAGCTGATCTGGGCTCATACCCTCTTTCAGATTCCCTGTCAGTTCCTCCCGGTAGGTATCCACCGCGATGGTACTGGCCAGACGGCCGCCGCTGGTGCCGCCCATACCGTCGCACACGATGGCAACGGTGTATCCTGCAATGTCCTGGATCGCATAGGCGTCCTGGTTTTCCTTCCGCACCATTCCGGTGTCGGTGATTCCCCAGATTCTCACGCCAATCCCCCCTCCTCTTCCATGGCCTTGCGGCGGAGCTGGCCGCAAGAGGCGTCAATATCGCCGCCCAGGCTGCGCCGCACGGTGGCGGTGATGCCGTGGGATTCCAGTCGTTTTTGAAAAGCCTCCACCCGTTTGCTCGGCTTGAACGGGCTCTCCACTACATCATTCAGTGGGATCAGGTTCACGTGGCCCGGCATGCCGTGGATCCGCTTTGCAATGAGATCCGCCTGCCAGTCGTGGTCGTTTACCCCGTCGATCATAGCATATTCAAAAGAAATCCGCCGACCCGTTTTCTCAAAATAGCGGTGGCAGGCGTCAAAGAGCTGTTCCACATCGTATGCCCGGTTCACCGGCATGATGCGGCTCCGGGTCTCGCTATCCGGCGCATGGAGCGACACAGAGAGCGTCAGCTGCAGCCGCAGATCCGCCAATCGATCGATCCCCGGTACTACGCCGCAGGTGGACAGGCTGATGTGCCGCATGCCGATATTCAGGCCGTCGGGGTGATTTACCAGTTCCAGGAACTTCAGCACGTTGTCCAGGTTGTCCATCGGCTCGCCAATGCCCATAAGTACGATGTTGGAAATCTCCTCACCGGCATCCAACTGGGTAAAAAGCACCTGATCCAGCATCTCCGAAGGCGTTAGATTCCGCACCTTACCGGCAATGGTAGATGCGCAGAACGCGCATCCCATCCGGCAGCCCACCTGGGAGGAAATGCACACGGTATTGCCGTGGTGATAGCGCATCAGCACGGTTTCGATGCAGTTGGCGTCCCGCAGCCGCCAGAGATATTTCATTGTGCCGTCCAGACGGGAAACCTGCTTGCGGGCCACAGCAGGCGCTGTGATATAGCAGTGCTCCTGTAGCTTCTGCCGCAGGGCCTTGGAGATGTTGCTCATGTCGTCGAAGGAAGTAATTCCCCGATGGAGCCAGGTAAATATCTGCTTGCCCCGGAAGGCCGGCTCACCCAGTTCCCGGAGGAAATCGGTCATCTCCCCCTGTGACATGGATTTGATGTCGATCATGTTGTTCCCTCTGTCTTTTTGCGCATACGGCAAATGTAGAATCCGTCGGTCCCAAAGCGCTGAGGCCACAGGGTAATCTGTCCGTTCACCGTTCCGATGGGCCCGGGCAGCGCAAAGGCCTCCCGCATAAAACCGGGATGGCCGGCCAGGAATGCGTCGGTCACTGCCTCATTCTCCGCCCGCAGCACGGTACAAGTGGAGTACATCAGCACTCCGCCGGGCCGCACATACGTGGCGGCGTTGGTCAAAATGGCCTGCTGAATCTCCGGAAGATGTGCCAATTCCTCCGGCTTTTTATCACGGATCTCCGGTTTCTTCCGGATGATTCCCAATCCGCTGCAGGGCACGTCCGCCATCACCAGGTCAGCCTGCCCCTGCCAGGCCGCATGGGGCTCCCGGCCGTCGGCAAGTGCAGTCCGTACGCTGCGGATACCCAGCCGGGCTGCGCCGTTCTCCAGCAGCTTCAGTTTATGGGGGTGGATATCACAGGCCAGGATCTCTCCCCCGTCGTCCATATCGATAGCCATGGCAAAGGACTTGCCGCCCGGAGCGGCACACACGTCCAGCACCCGATCCTTCGGCCGCGGCTGCGCCGCCAACACCGCCAATCGTGCCGCAGCGTCCTGCACCATGAAATGTCCCGTCTGAAAGGAGGGCAGACTCTCCAGATCGCCGGTACCGGACACCGTAAAACATCCGTCCAGCCAGGGGTGACGCTCTACAGAGACGTTCTCCCCATGCAGTTCCCTCTCCAACTCCTCATTGCCGATTTTCAGCCGATTGGTCTGTATCGTGGTTGGGACGATCTCGTTGTTGCACTGGAGAAACTTCTCCGTCTCCTCCCGCCCGATCTCATTCAGAAGCCGCTGCACCAGCCATTGAGGATGGCTGTAGCGCACGGAGAGATACCGCGCCGCAGAGTCCTCCGGAAGAGCGGGCATATCCAGCCAGTTGGTCACAAATTTTCGCAGCACCGCGTTGACCAGACCGGCCGCCTTGGGGCGGCCGTGGCGCTTGACCATCTCCACCGCCTCATTCACCGCAGCCCGGTGGGGGATCTTGTCCATAAACAGGATCTGATAGGCCCCGATCCGCAGAATATTCAGAATGACCGGCTCCAGATGGTTGGGCCGCTGGGTACAGTAACACCCGATATAGTAATCCAGCAGCATCCGGTTCTGGATCACGCCATAGGCGAGCCGGGTGGCCAGAGCGGCGTCCCGGCTGTCCAGCCTGTTTTTGGCAATGGTACGCTTCAGGCTGCCGTCGGACCAGGCGTTGGCGCTGGATATCTGCATCAAAACCTCCAGCGCCGTATCCCGGGCTGTGGAATACTTTTTCTCGTTCATCGTGTCACTTCCACCGGATGGCCGGCCAGATAGGCCGTGGCCGTCATACGTTTTCCTCCCTCGGCCTGCAGTTCCGTGATATATATGCTTCTGCCGTCACCGCAGGCGATTTCGATACCCCTCTTCCCCGCCGACAAAACAGCGCCGGGACGGGCCGCAGTTTTCTCGCCGATTGCAGTATGGAAGACCTTAACGGTGTTGCCCTGCAGCACCGTCTTGGCGCAGGGCCAGGGGATCAGGCCGCGAACCTGATCGTGGATCTGCCGGGCACCGCGGGTCCAGTCAATCTCCGACAGTTCCCGACCCAACATAGGGGCGTAGGTATAGGCGCTGTGATCCTGGGGCGTCCGGGTGGCGGTACCGTCCGTCAGGCGGTCCACCGCCTCACTGAGCGCTTCCGCCCCCAGTTCTGCCAGGCGCATCGTCAGAACCAAAGCGTCCTCTTCCGGGCCGATTGCCGTCTCCCTGCAGAGGATGATATCACCGGCGTCCAGCTCCTTGGACATATACATGATGGTCACACCGGTCACCGTCTCGCCGTTCAGAATGGCCCAGTTGATCGGCGCCGCGCCACGGTATTTGGGCAGGATGGACGAATGGACGTTGATGGAACCAAGTCGGGGGTAATTTAGAATCTCCTCCGGAAGGATCTTGCCATAGGCCGCAACAACGATCAACTCTGGCTGCAGCTGACGCACCAGCTCCATCGCTGTGCCGTCCCGCATGTTCAGCGGCTGGTAAACCGGCAGATCCCGGGACAGGGCATACTCCTTCACCGGGGAAAACGCCAGCTTATGGCCTCGGTTCTTGGGCTTGTCCGGCTGGGTAAACACACCGCAGATTTCGTGGCCGTCCCCCACCAGTCGCCGCAGCGACGCCACGGCAAAGTCCGGTGTGCCCATAAACAGAATCCTCATTCGTCCTCTTCCTCCTGCTGACGGAGGAACTCCTCCAGCTCCTCACCGGAGAGGAGATGATCTGTGTGCTCCACGAAGAGATGTCCGTCCAGGTGCTCGATCTCATGGCAGAAGCAGCGGGCGGTCAGGCCCTCATCCTCCACCTCAAAATAGTCTCCGTTGCGGTCCTGGGCCCGAACCCGGACGATATAGGGGCGGGTCACGACGCCGTACTTGCCCGGCACGCTCAGGCATCCCTCCAGACCGGTCTGCTCGCCTTCGGTGGCAATAATCTCCGGGTTGATAAGCTCAATGATCTCATCATCATCATTCATCACCACGCATACACGGCGCAGCACACCCACCTGAGGCGCCGCCAGGCCCACGCCGCCGCTGTCCACCAGCGTCTCAGCCATGTCGTCCAGCAGGGTGTGGAGGCGGGCATTAAAATCCGTCACCACGCGGCACTTTTTTGTCAGGCACTCGTCGCCCTGTACTACGATCTTCCTCAAAGCCATTTTTATCCCTCTCAATCCATGCGATTGCAATCTGTAAATATATTCATATTCCGGTTTTCTTTTCGCCGTGTAAACTCCTTCATAAACGCCGCAATCAGATCACGCAAAAGCTTCTCGTTCCGTCCAATCACCGTGATCCGGTAGCGGTAGCGGTTGTTCACCTTCACCACAGGCGCCGGTGCCGGTCCCAGAATCTCCAGCTCCAGGGCGTCGTAGGGAGGCTTTGCCGCCGCTGCGCGAAGGCTCTGCTGCAGTGTCATGCACGCCCGCCGCACCTCCGGTTCCTCCGGCCCTGTCACGGTCATCACAAACTGGTCGGCAAAGGGTGGGTCACGTCGAATACGGCGCAGACGGATCTCTCCGTCATAGAACTTCTCATAGTCTTGCCGCGCCGCAGCCTGAATCACGTCATTCTCCGGTGTATAGGTTTGGATCACAGCCCGTCCGCTTTTTTCACCTCGGCCGGCCCGGCCTACCACCTGGGTCAGCAGGCTGAAGGTGCGCTCTGACGCCCGATAATGGTCCACATACAGGCTCTGGTCGGCAGCAAGAACGCCCACCAGTGTGACATTTTCAAAATCCAATCCTTTTGCAACCATCTGGGTACCCAGAAGGATGGGGATTTTCTTCTCTTCAAATTCACGGAGCAGCTTTTCATGCCCCACGCCGACCGTATCGGCGTCCATGCGCAGGATCTCCACGTTGGGAAACAGACTGCGGAGTTCCTCCTCCGCTTTCTGAGTTCCGATGCCCATGTGCTTGAGGACGCCGCCACAATACGGGCAGGTCTCCGGCGCCTTCTCCGAGTAGCCGCAGTGGTGACACATCAGCCGCCCGTTGGCGGAATGGTAGGTCAGATAGACGCTGCACCGGGGGCATAGCGGTACAAAGCCGCAGTTGGGACACAGCAGTTGGCGGCTGTTGCCGCGCCGGTTGAGAAACAAAATGCTCTGCTCTCCGGCATTGATGTTTTTCTGCAGCTCCTGGGCCAGCAGGCGGCTTACTGTACCGGTATAGCCGTCCCGCAGCTCCTGGCGCATATCCGCCAGAAGCACCCGTGGCAGACTCTTTTCGTTGTATCGATGCCGCAGCCGGGCAAGTTGATAGCTGCCCTGCCGGGCAAAATAGGCCGTCTCCACCGTAGGTGTGGCGGACCCCAGAACCAGTCGGGCGTTCTCCTGGACACAGCGATACTTGGCGATGTCCCGGGCGTGATAGCAGGGCGCAGTCTCCGACTCATAGGAACCCTCCTGTTCTTCGTCCAGGACAATTAGTCCGATATTCTCCAGGGGGGCAAACACAGCCGAACGGGTACCCACCACAATGTGAGCCTCTCCCCTGCGGATCCGCTTATGTTGGTCATAACGTTCCGTCATACGCAGGCCGCTGTGGAGAAGGGCCACCTCATCGCCAAAATAGGCGGTAAACCGGGCCATCATCTGGGGCGTCAGGGCAATCTCCGGCACCAGAATCATCACGGTTTTTCCCCGGCGCAGCAGCTCCTGGGCCAGCCGGATATAGATCAGCGTCTTGCCGCTGCCCGTGACGCCCTCCAGGGCTGTCACGCCGGCTCTGCCGGACAGTGCCTGGGCCAGGATCTCTTCAAAGACATGCTGCTGTTCGTCATTCAGTGTAATGTCTTCTGCCTTTACAGCATATTTGCTGGAGGAGATTCGATACTCTTCCTGCTGCCAAAGGCGGATGATTCCCTGCTTTTCCAGGCTGGTCAGCCCCTGCTTTGTCACACCGGTGAAATAGATCAGGTCGTGGACAGAGATGTCGCCGCTCCGGACCAGCAGCTTCACGGCCTCCGCCTGTCGGGGCGACCTGCTGCCCTTACCTCCTATACGCTCCAGGGCCGACTCAGTGGAGATGGCCAGAGAGGCCATGGTGACCACCTTGTCCCGGATTTTTCTGTCGCTCCGGGTCACCGCGGAGATCATCCCCCGCTTCTCCAACCGGCGCAGCAGCGGCACCACTATCTCGCCAAGGAGCTCCCTCAGTGCATCCGTCTCCCGCGGCTGCTCCCGCAGCAGGTCCAGCACTTCACTCTCTTTTTCAGAGAGATCGTCAGTCTCTGTCCCTTCGCAGACCTGCCAGGTCTCCCGGTAACGGTACCAGACGGCGGCGGGCAAAATGGTGTGGATGGCGTCATAAAAGGTGCAGAAGTAGCGTTGACGCATCCAGAGAGCCAGTTTGATCTCCCGTTCTGTCACCACAGGCTCTGCGTCCAGAATTTCCCGGACGGCCTTCAGTGGTTTTTCCGGCACCTCGTGGCGCACGGAGAGGATCAGCCCCTCGCCGGTACGGTTGCCTCTCCCGAATGGGATCAGTACCCGCTGACCGGGCAGAGCGTCATCCGGTGCCAGATAGTCATAGGGCTTGTCAATGGCATAGGTCGCCGCCGCAACAGCGACTTTAGCGATCAGCGGCATTGACAATTCCCTCCTTTATCCCCGCGGGGAGATCAGTTTTCGTCGATATGCGTGTTGATGGTGCTGGCGTCAAACTTGCCCTCGGCAACCTCATTGATCGCCATGGTCACCGGCTTCTCCTCCAGGTGTTCCTCGTTCTTCTCCGCCTCTTCGGCAATCTGGCGGGCGCGGCGCGCCACCACGTTGACCATCATATAGCGGTTGGGAACATGCTCGGTCAGCTTGTTCATTGCGGGATACAGCATCATAATATATTACCTTCCAATCTGCCTTTCGGCGATATAATTACATTTTTATTTGTTGCAGATGAGGTCCATTCGCTCGGCGGGACGGCAATGCTCCGCCAGCAGAATGGCACGCAGCTCCTCCACGGCCTGTTCCACCGTGTCGTTGATGACAAAGTAATCATAGCCGCTGGCGGAATCCAGCTCCACCTTTGCGCGTAGAAGACGCTTCTGGATCTTCTCCGGGGTGTCGGTGCCCCGGGCGGTCAGGCGGCGCTCCAGCTCCTCCCAACTGGGAGGAGCGATAAAGATCCGCACCGTCTCCGGGCGCTTGGCATTGACCTGGGCGGCACCCTGGATCTCAATATCCAGGATCACGTCCTTGCCGGCATCCATGGCCTCGTCAACAAACTTTTTTGGGGTGCCGTAGAAATTGCTGACGTACTCGGCATACTCCAGGAACGCATCCTCCTCGATCATGCTGCGGAACCGGTCTGCGCTGATAAAATGGTAGTCCTTCCCGTCCACTTCCCCCTCCCGGGGCGCCCGGGTGGTGGCGGAAACGGAGAAATAGAGGTCATCCCGGCCCTGAAACAGTGCTCGCAGAACGGTACTCTTGCCCACGCCGGAAGGGCCGGACACAATAAACGTCTTTCCTCTTCTGTTCAAATCTCTTCCTCCCAGTTTTCTATCGTCAAGCCCATGCGTGGTGCCAGCTTCTCCGTTGAAAGAGCCGACAGCACCACATGGTCGCTATCCATGATTAGAACGGACGCCGTCTTGCGCCCGTAAGTGGCGTCGATCAGCATGCCACGATCCCTTGCCTCCTGAATGAGGCGCTTGATAGGGGCGCTGTCCGGGCTGACGACGGCCAGCAATCGCTGGGCCGACACCAGATTTCCAAAGCCGATATTCACAAGCTGCATACTGTCCTCCGCTCCGTTACTCAATATTCTGGACCTGTTCGCGGATCTTCTCCACCTCGGCCTTCATATTCACCACGTCCTGGGCGATGGTCAAATCGTTGCACTTGGAGCCGATGGTATTGCACTCCCGGTTGACCTCCTGGATCAGGAAATCCAGCTTCCGGCCCACCGGCTCGTTGCTCTGGAGCATGTCCCGCAGTTGGGCAATATGGCTGCGCAGACGCACCGTCTCCTCGTCCACAGCGATCTTGTCGGCGAAGATGGCCGCCTCCGTCAGGATACGGCTCTCGTCAATAGCGGTGCTCTGCAGCACTTCCCGCATCTTATTCTCCAGCCGCTCCCGATATGCCGCCACCGTCTGGGGGGAGCGCTCCTCCACCTTGCCCACTACCGTCTCGATGGTGGTGACGCGGCCGGCAATATCCTCCGCCAGCTTCCGACCCTCCACAGAGCGCATGGTGTCATAGGCGGCCAGAGCCTCGTCCAGCACGGCGCAGATGTCGGCGGAGATTGTCTCCACGTCCTCTTCTGCCTTGGTGACGGTCAGCACATCCGGAAACCTGGCCAGCGTCACAGCGGTGATCTCCCCCTCCAGGGAAAAGGTATCCTGCAGTTTGGTCAGCGCATCGTAATAGCCTCTGGCCAGAGGCTCGTTCACCGATACCACCGCCACATCGGCGGCGCTGGTGTCAATGGTCACGAATACGTCTACCTTGCCACGGGAGATTGTCTTCTGCACCCGGGCCTTGAGGGCGTCCTCGGCGAAAATATAGGCTCTGGGCATCTTGACCGTGCAATCCAGATAGCGGTTGTTCACACTGCGGACCTCCACAGTGATATCCCTCTTATTTCTCGTCTCTCTCGCCCGGCCGTAGCCGGTCATGCTCTTTACCAACGTATTCCTCTCCCTTCTCCAATCAACAGCAGCAGTAGAATCCGCCGCCAGTGAGACAATTAATGCACAGTAAGGTGCCGCAGACGCGGCTGCAGGTATCGTTTCCGCAGCCGGTGGTGGTCATGGCATGGTAACCCTCCGGTTGGTAGGCACTCTGCCGCCCCTCCATCACATCCAGGGCATGCCGGTATTCCAAGTTGTCCGGCTCCATCTGAACGGCCGTCTCAAAATACCGCTTGGCCTCGTCCATCCAGCCTCTGCGATAGCAGATGCTGCCCTTCAAAAATTGCCACTCTCCGTTTCGGTCTGTCCGGCTGTTCAACAGTTCGTCCGCCAAATTTAAATTCCCCTGGTTGATGGCGGCACGCACCCGCTGGTACAGTGGATCGGCGCCATAATAGCTGCCATATGTTCCGGAGGAGTAGGCGCCGCTGTAGCCGCTCTGGCTATAACCGCCGCCGTTTTGGGCCTTGCGCTGGGACTGGATCGTCTCATAGGCCTCGTTGATCTCCTTCATCCGCTCCTGAGCCAGATCGGCCAGGGGATTGTCGTGATAGTTGTCGGGGTGATATTTGCGGGCCAGGTTACGGTAGGCCTTCTTGACCTCTTCATCCGTGGCCGTGCTGGGAACACCCAGAACCTCATAGGGATCGCGCATGTGCTGATCCTGCCTTTCTTACTGTTTGTCTCTTGTGCGCTTCTGATGGAACGTGCCGTTCAATACCGCAGCACCCACCAGATAGAGTCCCGCGTAGACAGTGCTCTCGATAACCTTTTCGTACTCACCGAAGTCTGCCAGCTCAAAGGCCGCCGCCATCATGCGGACGGACTGATCCAGCGTTCGTCCCAGCTCCTCCCGGCTCTCCTCCGTCAGCACACCCTCCGCGTGGGAAAAGCGCAGTGCCACCGGGTTGTAGTTTCCCTGGCGGAGATCCTTCTTCAGATCATCCGCCGCGTCCACCAGATAGATCCAGCGTCCCAGATGGTAGAGCATTTGCTCCAACACCCGTTGCCGGATGGGGTCCGGTTCCCCCTGCGATGCCTGGGCCAGCAGCCGGGCAAAACAATCCGCCGGCCTGTCGAGGGAGGCACAGTTCTCCTGTTCCAGCCGGGACAGCTCGTCCAACCGCCCCCGTGTTCCTTCATCAAAGTCCGGCCGCAGCTTGCAGGCCTTTCGATACGCCCGGCGCAGCAGCAGCGACGCCGCCCGATATTTCAGGCCTTTCCAAAAGCCGTGGTCAGCAATGCCATCCTGCAGCTGCCACCAAAGCAAGATCACACTGAGGTCAGCCGCCGTGTCCAGCGCCGCACTCTGACAGGCGCAAGGCCGTTTTCGTATGGGGTGTACCAGGCAGTGACAGGCCCTACTGTCACATCGCGTGTCCAGCAGCATAGCCAGGATCGTGAGATCGTAGTTGAGAAACATCCGGGCCACCAGGCCATAGCGGCGACCCAGCGTGTGGCACAGGCCGCAATAAGCCGCCTGGAAGCGGTCTCTGTTCTCTTCATCCAGCTTGTCCAGAGCCGGGCGCACATAACCGAACATGTTAGAATACCCGCATGATCGTGTAGGTCAGGATCTCATGGCGCCGGGCATAGCGGTCATAAATCACACAGGGGATAAACGCCAGCGCCGCAGCCACTACGGCGATCACGTATCGGGTGGATTCCGCCAAGCCTTCCGTCAGGAAATAGCCCAGCAGGAAGCAGATCACCGGCAGGATATACACCAGCAGTACCACACCCAGCAGTCTCTTTGTGCTGCTCTCCACGACCACCTTTTGTCCCGGTTTGGCGCCGGGATCGTTCTTTGCTCTGGCATAGATCGCCGCGCCGGTCATGCCGCAGCCGGCGCATTCTTCGCAGTCGTGTCCGCACGCGGATTTACGGGGAACAGAGATTCGGGCGTACCCGCCGGAGAGGATCTCCTCCACCGTTGCAATTTGTGTCATGTTAAAACTCCTTTCCGGAGGGTCATCCGTTGCCGGATTCATCCGGCGTTCCCGTATTTGTTGTCTCAGGCGGCGCCACGTTGACGATGAGCTGATAACCGCCCTTGGCACTCATATTGGCAGAATTGGGAATCTCCACCGTCACAGGCACCGTGTAGTTCCCGGCGGCAGTGACGCCGGACAGATCCGCCGTAACAACCATGTTCTCAGGCGTCAGCGCCTCAATATCTTTTGTCAGGCCGCGCACCACGATGCTCAGGTTCTCCGTCACAGACGTCGCCGCAAAGCCCTCCGGCACATTGGTAAAGCCGAACTGTGACACAGTAATCGTTTTTTCCGTCACGCCACGCACCACGATGGTAGCGGTAGCCTCGGTGACATCATCCACCTTTGTGGTGTTCTCCGGTACGGAGATATCGTAGACCAGCGTCTGAGACGCGGCCAGATCCTGCAGATAGATCTCACCCAGCACAATGGACTCCACCTCGTCCAGCACCGCCTTTTCGCCGGCAAGCGTCACCGTCCGGGGCACGATGGTGCATTCCATCGTGTCCATGGTGGAGCCGGGTGCCTCCACATAGTTGAGCACCAGCGGCACCTGCTTGGTGGTATAGACCGGCAGCGTAGCCTGGATCATCTTGGTACTGGCGCGGATCCGGTCATTTTCCACCGGCACATCGTTGTAATCATACAGCGTGTAGGCAATACCCTGCACCACCGTCTTGGCGGCACCTGTGACATCCAAATCGATCCTGGCATAGCTGACATTCAGCAAGTCGTCCCGCTGGCCCCTCAGCACCAGCTCGCTGGGATCCAGCAGAACCGTCTTGCCGTAAAAGCCATCCGCCAGACTGCCGACGATCTGGCAATAGACGGGGATATCCTTCGTATAGAGCTCGCCCACCGTCACCGTAACGGTGTAGGCGCTGGCCTCCACCTTCAGATCATTGCGGGAGATATTGTCCGGAAACACCACCTGATACGTCAAAGCCTGCACGCCGGTCTCCGTGATCCCGGCGGTATCGGCCACAATGCGGATGGCGTCCTTATCCAGCTTCCACAGCTCGCGGCGGGGACCCTCGATCTTGAGGTCAATAGTGGTATCATAACCGCTCAGCAACATCAACCCCCGGTCGGCCAGAGCGCCATTTTCACCGGAGAACTCCACTGGTACATCCCGAACCCGGGTCTTCACCGTGGTGGCCTGGCCGATATCCACATAGAGCCAGACGGCGATGGCGACCAGAATTGAAATGATGATTCGAAACGTCATCCTGCTCTTAGTTTTTTCCATTCTGATCCCCCTTTCCCAGGCTGCGCAGATGGTCCAGCAGACCTGCAGCGGGTTTAGCCGTCTCCTCCTCCGGTGCCGGTATCAGCTCGTTGCGCAGCAGCTTGCTCAGCGTCTCCGGCATCAGGTGCCGTTTCAGCATGCCGCCCAGCGCTACGGAGATGGAACCCGTCTCCTCCGAGACGATGACCACCACGGCATCTGAGTTTTCGCTCATTCCGATGCCCGCCCGGTGACGCATGCCCAGATCGCGGCTCAGATTGGTGTTCTTGGACAGCGGCAGCATACAGCCGGCGCCCAGGATCCGGCCGTCCCGAATAATCACAGCGCCGTCGTGCATTGGTGCCTTGACAAAAAAGATGTTCTTCAGCAGTTCGCTGGATACCGCCGCATCCAGCGTGGTGCCGGTGCGGACCACGTCGTCCAGCAATAGCTTCCGCTCAAAGACGATCAGCACGCCGGTGCGGGTCTTGGACATCTCAGTGCAGGCGATCACTGTCTGGTCAATGGCCTGCTCCAGCTCCGTAGCCCGTACCTCAGGGGAAAACAGCTGCAGCAGACGAATATTGCGGCTGCCCAGGTTCTCCAGCAACTGACGGATCTCAGGCTGGAACACGATAATCAGCGCCAGAACACCGAACTCCACAATATGCTTGAGTACATAGTTGATGGCATTGAGCTGTAGCGCCTGACTCACCCACAGAGCCAGCAGAAAAATTGCCACACCCTTGAGGATGTTCTCCGCGCGTTTGCTCTTGGCCAGCTTCAAAAGGCGGTAGACCAGATAGGCAATGATAGCCATATCCAGCACGTCTATGGGGCGGATCAGGAGTAAGTATCTCCCAATATTTTCCAATACAGATAGAACCTTTTCCATCGGCAATTCCTCTCCGTCTGCGCATACTCATAGGTATTATCTATTATATAAAAAATATTGGGAAATTGCAACAAAAAATGTGTGTCTAGAATGTTACATTTTCACGAAGTATTTTCCGCATTTCGTCAGCGAACTGATCCACCTGATCCAGCGTATTGAACGCGGAAAAGCTGATCCGCACCGTCCCCCGCTCCAGCGTTCCCGCCGTGCGGTGGGCCAGCGGCGCGCAATGCAGACCGGTCCGGACAGCGATCCCCCGCCGGCCCAGCTGTCGGCCAATCTCACTGCAGTCCATACCTGCTGCGTAGAAGGACAACACCCCCGTCTGGTCCTCAGGATCCTCCGCGGCATAAACACGGATCCCCGGGATCTCCTCCAGTCGTTCCGCCCCACGGGCAGCAAGACGCCTCTCATGGTCCGCAATGTTCTCCAATCCGAGTTTTCTGACAAAACGGATCCCCTCCAACAATCCGGCAATACCCGGCATGTTGTGAGTCCCTGCCTCCAGGCGGTCCGGCAGGTCCTCTGGCATTTCCTGCAGCCGGGAGGCGCTCCCCGTCCCGCCATATAGGATCGGCTCTGCGTCCATTCCGCACAGCAGCAGCCCCGTCCCCTGGGGGCCATAGAGTCCCTTATGGCCAGGCATGGCAATAAAAGCAGCGCCCAGTTCATCCATCCGCACCGGCAGCACACCGGCTGACTGGGAAGCATCCACGATCAGCGGCACATTGCACCTGCGGCAGCTGACTGCGATATCTGACAACGGCTGTACGCAGCCGAATACGTTGGAGACATGGTTGCAGATCACCACATCGCAGCCTTTCTCCATGGTAGCCTCAAACTCCCTTTTCGCGAGGCTCTGGCGAAACAGCGGCGTGTCCACCACCGTCACAGTCACGTCGTCAATGGCGCAGAGCGGTCGGGTCACGGCGTTATGCTCGTAGCCGGAAATCACCACTCGGCTCCCCGGGTGCACAAGTGACCGGATAGCTACGTTCAGGCCGTGGGTGGCATTAAATGTGAAGATCACATTCTCCGGCTGCTCCACGCCAAAGAGCTCCGCCGCTTCTGTCCGACAGCGGAAAGCCGTTTCCTCCGCCTCGCGCGTGGCTGGATGATCCCCCCGACCGGGAGAGCTCATCCCGTTGATGGCGTGGACTGCGGCCCGTCTCACCGTGGCGGGCTTTTCCATTGTGGTCGCTGCGGCATCAAAATAAATCACCACGTCACCTCGCGATACCCGCTGCCCTCTCTGCCATATATACGCATCGGCACCAGGCCCGCCTGCTGAAGGCACTCCCGCGCCGCCTCGTGATCCATCGCCCGGATCCGCACCCCATAGCTGCATCCGCGGTCCGTTAGTCCGGTCGGAGCCCGAAGCATGCTGGAGCGGATCCCGCACCTGTCCAGGGCGCGCACTATGCTCTGCGCATGAGTCACAGATCGAACGATCAAAAGATAATGTTCCATGGTACACCTCCTCACAGCCAATGTATGAACCGCACGGAAAAACGGTGAAAAAAAAGACCCGGTCCATCCCGACCGGGTCTCTCCATATGTTCTTTTATGCTTCGATCTTCTCGATCAGCGCCACAGCGTGTGCCGCCATGCCGCTGCCGTCACCGGTGAAGCCCAAATACTCCTCCGTCGTGGCTTTCACGCTTACCCGGGACACATCGATCCCCAGCGCGTCGGCGATATTCTTCCGCATGGCGTCCCGATAGGTTCCCACTTTGGGGCGTTGTGCAATCAATGTGGCATCCACGTTTACCACCTGCCAGCCGTTTTGAGCCATCACCCCGGATACCCGTTTCAGCAGGAGTACGCTGGAAATATTCAGGAAGGCGTCATCCTGATCCGGGAACAGCTTGCCGATATCGCCCAGGGCAGCCGCCCCCAGCAGGGCGTCCATTACAGCGTGGAGCAAGACGTCTGCGTCGGAGTGGCCGTCGAGTCCCATTTCCCAGGGAATCTCCATACCACCCAGGATCAGCTTCCTTCCAGGCGTCAGGCGGTGTACGTCATAGCCGTGGCCAATGCGCAGATTCGTCATCGTCCTTCCCGCTCCCTCTGCTTCAAAATTGCTTCGGCGACGACCAGGTCAAAGGGCGTGGTGATCTTGATGTTCTCCGGGTCACCGGATGTCAAGTAAACCTCCTTGCCAAGCCGCTCCACAGCTGCGCAATCATCCGTGACAGCTACCTCCGCATCCAGAGCAGACTGCAGGGCGGCTTTCAGAATGTCCTTCTGAAACACCTGGGGTGTCCGCACGGCATACAGGGTGCTCCGGTCCGGTGTGGACAGCACTCGGCCGTTCTCATCAGCCGTCTTCACCGTATCTGTCAGGGGTACGGCAGGCGCCACAGCAAAGGTGTCGCCGCCCCGACGGATCAAATCGTCAAACTCCTCTGGACGAACCAGCGGCCGCGCACCGTCATGCACCGCCAGCAGTTCGGCTCTGGGGTCAGCCTCCATGGCCGCTGCCAGCACCGACTCGGTCCGGCTGGCACCGCCCTTGACGACCCGGACGCTTTTGCGCAATCCAGCACGGCTGCACAGATCCGCCACCTCCAGCAGGAGATCTTCCCGCGTGGCTACAATGATCTCGTCCACCAGATTCGCCTGGTCCACGGCGCACAGCGTGCGCATCAGCACCGGAGCGCCGGCCAGATCCATAAACAGCTTGTTCTCACCGTTCATCCTCTCAGAACGCCCCGCCGCGGCAATGATTGCCGTGCAGAACGGGCGCCGCCGATCACGAATTCCACGGATCTTATCCCATAGTTTTCCCATTCTGATCCCTCACTTCACTTCTGCCAACATCATCTGGTCGATCCGCTGCTCTGTCTCGCGGTAGTCAGCTTCCTCAACCAGTACCACCTCGGAAAGCAGGATCTGCTTGGCGCTGTGGAGCATCTTGCGCTCTCCATTGGAAAGCCCCCGGGACCGATCCCGCCACATCAGCGTCTTGATGACCCGCGCTACCTCAACAAGATTGCCGCTCTTCAGGCGCTCCATGTTCTCCCGGTAACGCCGGTTCCAATTCGGCGTCATGTCTATCGGGAGATTGGGAATCTCGTCGATAAGTGACTCGATGCTCTCCCGTGTGGACAGATTCCGTATGCCGATCATCTCGCAGCTCTCCGTAGGGAGTTTCAGTACTAGCTCGCCGATGGGAAGGCAAAACACATAATAACGCTTCCGCTGGCCGGCCATCCGTTCCTCTACAATGTCGCGGATCACCCCGGCACCGTGCATCGGATGTACGACTTTATCTCCGATTAGATACATCTGTCCACCTCCTCTGTCCGAAATAACATTACAATGCTAATGTATTATACACACTTTTTTTCGTAATTACAAGACAATTTGGCGATTTTCATGGAAAGTTTGAAATCTTTTTTGGTCCTCACTGTGCTTCGATAGCTAAAAAGAGAGCCGATGCGGATGCATCGGCTCTCTTTTTAGCTTTTTTGGCGGGAAAATTACTCGGCGTCCTCCTCGGGCTCCTCAGCAGCAGGGGTCAGCAGAGCACGGATGGACAGGGAGATTTTCTGCTTCTCCTCGTCCACGGCGGTGATCTTGGCGTCCACGATCTCGCCCTCGGTCAACACGTCGCCGGGCTTCTCGATGCGGCGATCAGCAATCTGGGAGATATGGATCAGGCCATCCACACCGGGAACAACCTCGGCAAAGGCGCCGAAGGTCATCAGCTTCACGATGCGCACAGAGGCCACATCGCCGACCTTGTAGGTCTGCATGAACTTATCCCAGGGATTCATGGAACGATCCTTCACGCCCAGAGAAATCTTGCGCTTCTCGGGATCGAAGGAGATGACGTACACATCCAGGGTATCGCCCACGGAGCAAACCTCGGCGGGGTTCTTGATGCGGCTCCAGCTCAGCTCGGAGATGTGAACCATGCCGTCCACGCCGCCGATGTCCACAAACACACCGTAGGAGGTCATGGACTTGACAGTGCCGGTGTAGTGCTTGCCGACCTCGATGTTGTTCCAAACCTCAGCCTGAGCGGCCTGACGGGCCTCATAGGCCACGGCACGGATGGAACCCACCACGCGGCGGCGGGCACGGTTGACCTCGGTGATGCGCAGAGACACGGTCTGACCGATCATCTCGCTCAGATCAGCGCCGCGGGGCTGACCACTCTGGGAAGCAGGAACGAACACGCGCACGCCCTTGACGTTGACGACGATGCCGCCCTTGTTCTCCTCAGTGACCTTGCCCTCCAGGGTGACCTTGTTCTCGCGGGCCTCTTCAATGTCCTCCCAAACCTTCACAGCGTCCAGACGCTTCTTGGAGAGCATCGCATAACCCTCCACGTCGTTGACGCGGATGATGTAAGTTTCGATCTCATCGCCGACCTTGACGACATCCTCAGGCTTCACGTTGGGATCGGCGGACAGTTCCTCCACGGCAATGTAGCCGGCCTGCTTGCAGCCCAGATCGACCTGGACCTCAGTGGGGCCGATCGCCGTGACAATACCGGTGACCTTCTCTCCTGTATTCAAAGTCTTAAAGGACTTTTCCAGCATTTCCTCAAAGCTCTCTTCTGCCATTTCGGTGCTCTTGATTTCTTCGCTCATCGTTGTATATACCTCCTTAATGATGCCCGCCGGAGTGGACGCGCCGGCCGTAAGACCCGCCACAGAACATCCAATAAGAAAGTCCGGTGAGAGTTCCCTCGCATCCTCGATCTGGATGACGCGGGAACACCTCTCGTTGCAAATCTCCGTCAAATGTTTGGTGTTGGCACTTTTACGATCTCCGACCACGACCATCACGTCAACCTCGCCGGCCAGCTGGGCCGCCTCAGACTGACGTTTTTGCGTAGCATTGCATATTGTATCAAATATTTTTGCGTTTGTACACTCTTTTTTTAAAATTTCTGCAGATCTTTCCCAAATATTTCTAATGCACGTGGTTTGGGCCACCGCAATAATAGGCAGATCACGGCGGGCCGGGTTCTCATCCAGCCAAATCTGCAGTTCATTCGGCCCAGGAAAGACGATGGATCGCTCAGACCAGCTGGCCACACCCATGACCTCCGGATGGTGGGGCTCGCCGATCACCACCGGCACTCTCCCCTCCTCGTCTGCCCGGGCCACGATCTGCTGCACACGCAGCACGTTGGGGCAGGTGGCGTCCACACATTCGATCCCCTGCCGGCGTAACAGCTCAATGGTCTGCTTCATCTCGCCGTGGGCACGGATCAGTACCGTCTCCCCCGGCTGGATCTGCGATACGTCCTCCACCTGGTGGGCACCCAACTGTCGCAGATGCTCCACCACGTTGGCGTTGTGGATGATGCTGCCCAGCATCACGCAGCTGCCCTGTTCCCGGGCCGTCCGCTCCGCCAGGTTCACCGCCCGCTCCACGCCGTAGCAAAAGCCGGCGGTTTTTGCCAATTTCACCTTCATTGCGCACCACCCAGCTCATAGGCACGCCGCATGATCTCGTCGGCATTGGCCTGATACTCCTCCGCCGTGCCCTTGCGGCCTGAATAGATCGGCGCATAGGGCTTGCCGAATATGATCGGCACCTGGCGGAGCAAAGTCTTTCTGGTGCCGATGAACACCGGCACCAGTTTGACACCGGAGCGAATGGCTATCATAGCCGCCCCGGCCTTGACGGTGACCGTCTTCCCCTTCCGGACCCGGGTCCCCTCAGGGAACAGCAGCAGGTTCCAGCCCTCCTTCAGGCTGCCGATGGCCTTTTTCAGCGCACCGATGTCCGAGTTGCCGCGATCCACCGGGAACACGCCCAACTTTGTCAGAAACGTCTTAAGCACGGGGATCCGGAAGAGCTGCACCTTACCCATGATACGCAGCGGATAATCACGCCGCAAGGCGCTGATCAGCAGGATCGGATCCCACCAGCTGGAGTGGTTGGCACAAAGCAGCACCGGTTCGTCATCCGGCAGATTCTCCAGCCC
>CACZNU010000124.1 GCA_902782615.1 Oscillospiraceae bacterium
GGTCATTATACTATTGTTGACCGACGTAGTCAATTACCTTGCACTTGAGGCAGAAGGAGGCGCTTCCTTACGAAGTGCCTCCTTCGGCCCGCCTTTTTTTTGTGCGCGCTGTTGCGTTTGGCGCCGGCAGGCTGTTCTCATCAGGGGTGTTTGTCCCCTGTCGCGGGGAGGGCCGGCGACTCTGCCTAAACAGCAAAAATGGCTTTTTGTACAAACGAATGGGGCGTGACGGGTCATATTTTGGTTGATATTTCCGAAACGGGGTGTATAATAGAAACGATGAGTCGATTGCTCACAAAAGCGGTCCGCTGTGATTCCGGCACAGGCGCCGGAGCGGGGCGGAGGGAAGCAGAACAACACAGGAGGGATTGTACATGAAGCGAACAGAAAGAGGAACCAGACGGGTGTTCAGCATTTTGCTGACACTGCTGATGATTCTGACGCTGGTGCCCACCACCGTATTCGCGGCGGGGTCCACCATTAAAACCAACAAGGACACCTATGAGGTGGGCGAGGCCATCATGGTCACCGCCTCCACCGATGTGGAGGGTGCCTGGGTCAGTATCATCAAGGAGGCTGACGCCAACAACGCCACCTCCTATTACTGGTACTATGTGGACGGCAGCGACAGCGACAGCGGCAAGTCCTGGAAGGACGGAGAGACCTACAACATCTATGACGCGGTCTGCAGCAATCGCGAAGACTATTCCACTGCGTGGCGGCTGGAGCCCGGAAATTACCGGATCGTGATGCTCAAGGGAGACTACGAGCTGATCACGGAGAAGAAGATCACCCTGACGGACTCCACCGCTACGGAGACCTCTATCCGGGCGGAGAAGGACGTCTTCACCGAGGGCGATCCCATCCGGCTCCAGGTGGACGGCACCGGTGATAAGGCATGGGTGGGCGTCTATGCCGGCAACCGTCAGGATACGGATGATTTCGGCGGCGACTACATGTACTGGTTCTACGCCCCCAACCACAACGGCGCTATGCTGGATGTGCTGTCCATGGCGGACGGCACCAGCGCCGGCGGGGCCTTTACCCCCGGCGACTATACGGCGGTGCTGTTTACCGCCGGCTCCGCCGTGGACAAGGTGGTCCACTTCTCCGTGGAGCCGTCGGAGGTGCCTATCGTTCCTCTGGCCACCGACAAGGAGGTCTACGCCTGGGGCGAGCCCATTATGGTCACCACCAACTATAACGCGCCCGGCGCCTGGGTGGGCCTGTACAAGAAGGGCGAGACCTATGATCCCAATGCCGGCGGCGTCAAGTCCATCTTCTGGTATTATCTGGCCGATACGACGGTAACCGTGACCAATCCCATGAACATCCTGAAGGCCCGAGATGAGAACGGCCGAGGCGGCGAATACATCGCGGGCGAGTATACCGTGGTCCTGTTCGCCGGCAATAACTACAACGTCTATTCCACCGTGGACATCACCGTCACCCGTGAGGAGTCCGGCAGAACGGTGGTGCCGCCCACCTGCACCGAGGAGGGCTACACCCTGGTGACCTACACCGACGGCACCAGCGAGAAGATCGACATCGTGCCCGCCCTGGGCCACGAGTGGGGCGACTGGACCTACAACGCGGCCGACAAGACCCACACCCACGTCTGCACCCACGACAGCGCCCACTCCGAGACGGCGGACTGCACCTTTGACGAGGGCGCGGTGATCAAGGAGGCCACGGAGACCGAGAACGGCATCAAGCGCTTCACCTGCACGGTCTGCGGCGGCACCTACGACGAGGAGATCAGCAAGAAGGAAGTGGACCGCACCGAGGTCATCAAGCCTGCCACCTGTGAGGAGGGGGGCATCCTGCGTACCTGGTACACCGACGGCACTTACATCGACACGGCGATCCCCAAGCTGGGTCACGCCTATGGCGAGGGGGTCTATAACGAGGAGACCCACCAGCACACCAAGACCTGTGCCAACGATCCCAGCCATGTCATTACCGAGAACTGCACCTTTACCGCCACCACGGAAAACGGCGTGGTCACCCATACCTGCACCGTCTGCGGCGGCAGCTACACCTCCGTCCTGCTGGCCACCGACAAGGAGGTCTACAAGATCGGCGAGCCCATCATGGTCACCACCGATTACAGCGCCGAGGGCGCCTGGGTGGGCCTGTACAAGAAGGGCGATATCTACGGCGAGGGCGCCGGCTCGGTGAAGTCCATTTTCTGGTATTATCTGAACGAGCAGCCCAATCCCACCAATATTCTCAAGACCCGTAACGAGAACTTCCGCGACGCGGATTACGGCGCCGGCGAGTTTGTCGTGATCCTGTTCGCCGACGGCGGCTATGACGCCATCGCCCAGGTGGAGATCACCGTGGAGACGGTGGATGTGTCCGATACCGTTTTCACCCTGACCGTCAACGGCCAGGTCTGCCAGGACAACGAGGAGATCACCCTGCCGGCGGGCACGGAGAAGATCGTCTACTCCGTTACCGCCGAGGGCGTGACCGGCACCTCCTGGATCGGCCGGTACAACAAGCGGGTCGGCAAGAACACCGACTTTGGCAGTACTCCCTCTGACGACTGGTACTATGTGGGTGAGCACAACGGCAAGGAGCTGGTCATCGACAAGCCGGAGGCGGGCACCTACACGCTGGTGCTCTTCGGCGACGGCGCCTACGGCAACGTTCTGCAGGTGGTCTACATCGTCGTGGAGGAGGAGGTAGCCTCCGAGGAGATCATCAAGGAGCCCACCTGCACCGACTACGGTACCAAGAAGGTCACCTATCCCGACGGCCACGAGGACTTTATCCCCATCCCGCCGCTGGGCCACGAGTGGGGCGACTGGACCTACAACGCGGCCGACAAGACCCACAGCCGGATTTGCGCCCGCTGCAGCCAGGTGGACACCCTGCCCTGCACCTTTGACGAGGGCACGGTGATCCGGGAGGCCACGGAGACCGAAACCGGCATCGTGCGCTATACCTGCACCGTCTGCGGCGGCACCTACGATGAGGTGATCCCCAACCCGGCGCCGGAGCATGTCGTGCTGCGACTCTACGGCGATACCCGCTATCAGACCGCCTTGCTCCAGGCCGAGGTGCTGAAGCTGGTGCTGGGTGTGGAGAAATTTGACGCCATCATCGTGGCCACCGGCACCAACTATGCCGACGCCCTGTCCGGCGCCTATCTGGGCTACGTGAAGAAGGCGCCCATCCTGCTGGTGAGAGGCGACGTAGTGGAGGAGGTAAAGGCCTACATCCAGGCCAATCTGACCGACGGCGGCACCGTTTACCTGCTGGGCGGCCAGGCTGTGGTTCCCGAGGCCGTTACCATCGGACTGGAGAACGCGGTGGTGAAGCGTCTGGAGGGCGCTACCCGCTATGAGACCAACATCGCCATCCTCAAGGAGGCCGGCGTCACCAATCAGGACATCCTGATCGCCGACGGCACCAACTTTGCCGACAGCCTGTCCGCCTCCGCCGCCATGCGGCCCATCCTGCTGGTGAGACGGGCGCTGAACGATGAGCAGAGAGCATATCTGAAGACCCTGCCCGGCAACGACTACTACCTGATCGGCGGCGAGGGCGTCCTGCCTCCCGCCCTGGAGAGCGAGATCCGCAACGACTACGGCAAGGTGACCCGTCTGGGCGGCAAGGATCGCTATGAGACCTCCGTCAAGGTAGCCAAGGCCTTCTTCCCGGAGACCACCGGTGCTGTGGTGGCCTATGCCATGAACTATCCCGACGGCCTGTGCGGCGGTACCTTGGCGGCCTATCTGGGCGGCCCGCTGCTGCTGGCCCGCGACGGGAGAACCGTTGCCATTGTGGAATATACCACCGGGGCGGCCATCACGGACGGCATTGTGCTGGGCGGTCCCGGCCTGGTGTCTGACGAGTCCGTCCGGTCCATCTTCGGCATGGGGGAGACAGAGCAGATCGTGGTCCTGCACTAACGGGATCTGCCGGGAACAGGAGGAACCATGAAACACAGATTTTGGAAACGCGCAGCCGCCCTGCTGCTGGCTGTGATCCTCTGCGCGGCGCTGGTGCCCACGGCGGCCCTGGCGGCAGAGCTGGAGGACGCGGCGGCAGCGGCGGAGGAGACGGAAATCACCTCTCCGGAGACTCCGGTCACACCGGAGTCTCCGGAGGAGCCGGCCCAGCCGGCTGACGAACCGGAGGAGACCGTCGCCGAACCGGAGGAGACCATTGAGCCGGAGAAGGAGATCACCGAACCGGCGAAGGAGACCGCTGAGCCGGAGGAGACGATGGCCGAGCAGCTGCCCGCAGGCCAGACCGTCACGGTGAACTCCGCCGACGCCAACGGCCCGGTGGGTCTGGTGGCCGAGGCCACCCGGGACAGCATCATCCTGCACCTGAACCGGGTGGGGGATTCCGGTACGGCCCGGGTCTACCGCTATCATCCGGAGAGCTATTTCTCCGGCGACAGCATGCGTGGTCTCAGCACCAATCTGGATGACGGCGAATACATCGCCGAATACAACTGCGGAGCCAGTGAGGACATCACCTGCGCCCGCTACACCAGCGACGGCGTCGACCACCTGTATGACAAGTACTATGTGCTCCAGGGGACCCGGATCCTGTCCGGCCCGGTCTATGCCTCGGAGATCTATTCCTTCCGCAACGTGGGCCGCTTCGACGTGGTTACCAAGAAGGGCCTGACCGTGGAGGACGGAACCACCATCCAGCAGGCCATCGACATGGGCGTGGGCAGCACGGTGGTCAACTGGGATATGTGCTCCCTGATCTACGCCAATGAGGACGCCAACGGCAACCCCATCGACAACAGCAGCAAGGACGTTTATGAGTTCGAGAGCAACGGCGAGACCTTCTACTTTGACGCCGGCTACGTCAAGGAGCAGGACGGCCTGATCTCCGCCTATTCCCGGGCGGGCATCAACGTGTCCCTGGTGATCATCTCCTGGGCCAAGACCCGCACCAACTCCTATCCGGAGGCCCTGCGCTACAACACCAACAACCAGGATACCCAGACCATGGCCTTCAACACCTCCACCGAGCGGGGACGCCGGTACTGGGTGGCCGCCATGGAGTTCCTGGCTGAGCGCTACTCCCGGTCCAGCCAGTTCGGCGTGGTGAATCAGTTCATCATCGGCAACGAGATCGACTACACCTACGACTGGTATCTGCTGCAGCCCCAGAGTGTGAACGGGGTCAACCAGCGTATGGATTTCAACACCTTCATGGAGGAGTTCGCCCGAACCTTCCGCCTGGCCAATCTGGCGGTGAAGAAGTACAACGCCGGGGCCAAGGTGGTGGTGTCCCTGACCCACAACTGGGCCGAGAGCTGCCTGACCAGCTACGGTTTCAAGCCCACCAGCACCACCACCGTCCGCTACAACTCCTACGCGCCCAAGGACATCGTGGACTGGCTGTCCACCTATGAAAAGGCCCGCGGCGACTATGACTGGGGCCTGTCCGTGCATCCCTATCCCATTGGCACCACCTCCAGCAACCCCACGACCACCGACCTGACCCCTCCGGGTGTGGCCAAGCCCATCACCGGCGACTGCAACACCTCCCCCTGGATCACTGCCGCCAACCTGGAGCTGTATCAGCTCTATCTGGACAAGCCGGTGAACCAGTACAAGGGCCAGACCCGCACCGTGTCCATCACCGAGGGCAGCATCTGCAATCTGAACCGGGACAAGGTGTCGGCGGAGGAGTACCGGCAATCCCTCTATGAGCAGGCCGCCAGCGTGGCCCAGTACTATTACCGGGCCGCCTGCATCCCCTGCATCAATGAGATCGACTACTTTGAGTATCACGACCAGGGCACCTACAAGCTGGGTCTGGCCGAGGAGAACGGCACGGAGAAGCCGTCCTGCAACGTGTGGAGATACGTGGACACCGACAAGAGCTTCGGCTATGCCAACCGCTACCTCAAGTACATCGCCCCCAACGCCACCTCCTATCTGGACGTGATGGACGTGACCAAGTCCGGTTTCGACTGGGCCGCCCACTGGGACGAGGACCTGCTGATGCCCCGCAAGGTGGGCGACGGCGAGGTGGGGGAGCGCTCCCTGGTCACCGATAAGACCACCTACAGCGCCGACGAGCCCATCCTGATCACCGCCAAGGGCGACACGGGCGACTGGGTCGGTCTGTACCGCAAGAGCGACAACATCGATACCGCCGATGCCATCTATGAGTACCCCGTGGCGGGGAACCGGGGCGCCCTGACCTTCAAGTCGGGCCGGACCTATGACATCCGGGCCTACGGCGTCATCAGCACCAACCGGATCGCCGACGCCAAACTGAAGGCCGGCGACTACGTGGTGGTGCTGCGGCCCGGCGACGGCTCCGACGTGATCCGCTGTCCCATCACCCTCAGCGCCGACTACTCCCTGGGCGCCCAGAAGCTGGCCATCACCACCGATAAGACCAGCTACATCCGGGGCGAGGACGTGATCGTCACCGCCTACGGCGCCGGCAGCAGCGCGTGGGCCGGCATCTACCGGGAGGGTGAGGTGCCCGGTCCCGGCGGAACGGTCTCTATCTGCTGGTATTACTGCAACGACGAGAGCACCGGCCAGATCTCCGGCAAGCCCACCATTATCCAGACCACCACCAGCAATTCCGGCGGCAGCGTGGTTCTGGAGCCGGGCAAGTATGTGGTCTACCTCTTCAGCGACGGCGGCTACAATATCGTCGGTGAGGTCCACATCCAGGTGGAGGCGATCAGCGACGTGGCGCCGCTGGCATCCATCACCTATCAGCTCAGCGATCCCACCGACGGCTTTGCCAACGGCATGGTGACGGTGAAGCGCGACTCGGACAACGCCACCAACACCGATTGCGTCATGTTCTGGGCTGACGAGAACGGCGTACCTCTGGAGGGCTACGCCGCCCTGGCCAAGTTCAAGCTCACCGGCGAGACCACCAAGCATCCCATGTACGCCTACTCCATCATTCCGGAGGGGGCCAAAAAGCTGGTGGCCTATGGCGCCAACGGCAGCGCCCTGTCGGAGCAGGCGGTGTCCTGCGACCTGCCGGAGGGCTGCACCTATCATCTGGACAAGGCCCCTGTGGAGTTCCAGATCATCAGCGATGTCCACGTGACCACGGACGCCGGCGCTACCAACGAGGTGAGGCTGTCCAACCAGCACTTCTCCCAGATGCTGGAGGACGTGAAGGCCAACAGCCCCGACAGCGTGGGCATCTTCATCAACGGCGATATCGCCAACACCGGCTCCAACGAGGAGTACCAGAAGGTATACAACCTCTATCAGCGCGCGCTGGCCGCCGACAACGGCAAGCTGCCCTATATCCACATGGCCATCGGCAACCACGACTGGATCCAGGGCAACCCCGGAAACCAGTTCCAGAAGTGGGTGAAGATCTACAACAATGATCTGGACAAGCAGCCCGAGAAGGTCTACTACGACGAGGTGGTGGCTGGTTATCACTTCGTCTATCTGGGCGGCGAGAAGCCGGGTCTCCACGCCAACCTCTCCAAGGAGCAGCTGAACTGGTTCGACCAGGTCATGGCCCGCTGCACGGAGGAGGATCCCGACCGGCCGGTGTTCGTGTTCCTGCACCAGTCCTTCTACAACACCGTGGCGGGCTCTCTGCCCGGCCAGGGTTGGGACGGCGTGGACAACGAGAATGCCCTCAAGCGGGTCATGCAGAAGTACGGCCAGATCATCCTGCTGAACGGACACAGCCACTGGGAGCTCAACTCCACCAACTGTATCTATGGCGGCGACGATATGGCGCCGGCCGCGTTGAACACGGCGGCGGTGGGCTACCTGTGGAGCAGCTACAACGTGACCGCCGGCGAGTTCATGTCCGGCTCCCACGGCTACTTCGTGCGGGTCTATCCGGACAAGGTGGTGTTCCTGGGCCGTTCCTTTGAAACGGGCGAGTACATCCCCTCCGCCATGTTCGTGGTGCAGCGCAATGACATCGACACCGACTCTGATGAGTACAACATGTCCCTGAACAAAGCGGGCATGAACCTGGGCGCTCAGGCCAGGTGCGGCGGCCCGGTGGAGTACACCTCGGAGGATACTTCCGTGGCCAGCGTGCTGGAGGACGGCACCGTCATCGCCCGGCGTGCCGGTGACGTGAAGATCCGCATGAAGACCCACGCCAACGACACCCATGTGATCGGACAAAAGACCGTGCTGGTCCATATCAGCAACGAAAACGTCTTCCGCGTATACGGCGATGACCGCTACGCGACCTCTCTGAAGGTGGCGGACGCCGTGAAGGAGCAGCTGGGCCTGAATCAGTTCGACACGGTGATCCTGGCCTACGGCAGAAATTACGCCGACGCGCTGGCCGGCAGCTACCTCTCCTGCGTCAAGCAGGCGCCCATCCTGCTGGTGGATGCCAGGAGCCAGCATATCGAGGCGGTGCAGGAGTATATCCGTCGGAACCTAAAGCCCGGCGGCACCATCTATCTGCTGGGCGGCGACGCGGTGGTGCCCGACAAGGCCGTGGAGGGCCTGAACGAATACAGCGTGGCCCGTCTGTGGGGCAAGGACCGGTATGAGACCAACATCGCCATCCTGAAGGAGGCCGGTGTGAAGGGCGACGAGGTCCTGATCTGCAGCGGCACCGGCTTTGCCGACAGTCTGTCCGCCGCTTCCACCGGACGGCCCATCCTGCTGGTGCGCAACCAGCTGCAGGACCGCCAGAAGGAGTATCTGAACACCCTGAAGGGCAAGACCTTCTACGTCATCGGCGGCTCTGGCGCCGTCAGCGACGCGGTGATGGCACAGGTGGGGTCCTACGGCAAGGTGAGCCGCGTAGACGGCACCAACCGTTACGAGACCTCCGCCAATGTGGCCGGGACCTTCTTCAATCATCCGGCGGCCGGCGTGCTGGCCTTTGGCGGCAGCTTCCCCGACGGACTGTGCGGCGGCCTCCTGGCGTACAGCATGGACGCCCCGCTGCTGTTGGTGGTGAACGGCAGGTCCAAGGCCGCGGCCGACTATGCCGTCAAGAGCGGCATGAGCTACGGCGCCGTTCTGGGCGGTCCGGGGCTGATCGACAACGCCACGGCGAAGAGCGTCTTCGGCCTGGATTCCAACGCCGACATCGTGATCCGGTGAAAAAGTGCCCGGATCGGGACGAAAAGTGAAAAAAGGCGCCTGCCGCTTCAAGCGGCAGGCGCCTTTTTGTGTTCAGAGGTTCAGGCCCTGTCAGACAGGACTTTTCGGAAGCAGGCCAGCTGCGTCTTGGCCAAAACACCCTGGTCATACTGGTTATAGGCGGCCTGGCGGATGGCCTGGGGATCGAAACGGCCGCGCTCGGCCAGCATTTGCTCCATGCCGGCGGCAAGAGCCGGAACGCTGTCCCTGTCCACCAGGATGCCGTTGGTGCTGTTTACCAGATCCTCCGGTCCGCCGCAGCGGGTGGACACCACGGGAACGCCGCAGGCAAAGGCCTCGGTGATCACGATGGAGAAGGTCTCCACATGGCTGGAGCAGACGAAGGCGGAGGCGCGGTGATAGAACCGGGCCCGTTCACTGGGCGGGATCCGGCCGGTAAAGGTGACGGCGTTCTCCAGCCCCAACCGGGCGCACAGGGCCTTCAGAGAGGATTCCTCCTCGCCGCTGCCGCCGATGACCAGGCGGCAGTCCGGGTGCCGGGCATGGACCTGGGCAAAGGCCTGGATCAGAAGATCGTAGCCCTTGATCCTGCGCAGCTCGCCCAGGGCGCAGAAGGTGAACGTTTCCGGGGGCTGCACCAGGGAAAACCTGGAGCAGTCCAAGGCGTTGGGCAGGGGAGAACACTTCTCCGCCGGCGGATGCAGCCTGTTTTTGATGGCCGAGGAGATGAGAAAGATGTGGGCGGCCCGATCGGTGGCCAGACGGGAGATCCGGTCATAGTAGGAGCCGGGCTTGCTGGAGAGAATGCCGGAATAGTGCTCCGTGTAGGTGAAGGGGATATTCTCCTCCCTGGCCAGGTGGACGGCCGCCAGAGCGCAGCGGGCGGACTCCAGATGGATGATGTCCGGCTTGCCCTGTTCCCGGCAGATCCGGTCATACACCTTGCGGATCATGCCAATCTGCTGCAGGGCGATGCCCGGCTCGGAGAAGGGGGTCAGGTTGCGCTTGTAGCAGCGGTATTCCGTGATGCCGTGGGTGTGGTTGACATAGAGACCGGGCTTGATGGGGCCCAGCCGCAGCCGCACGTTGGCCGCGACAACGCTGACCTGACAACCGTTGGCGGCCAAATCAATGGCGCGGTCCCGGAAGAGACTGCCGTTTACATCCTGGTCGGATTCCGGGTACCAGGATGCAATGATCATAATGTGCATAGTTCTACCTGCTTCTCTTGGGAGTATACGAAGGGAGATCACATCCCGGGCTCCGACCGGCCGGTCCACTTCCTGCTGCATCCGTAGAGGAGGTAGACCAGACTGGCCACACCGGCGATGGTATAGACGATCATGAGGGCGTAGGCGGCGCCGCCGATGCCCATGCGGGAGATGAAATAATAGTCCAGGCCCAGGTGCAGCACGCACATGGCGGCGGACAGGATGATGTTGAACCGCAGCTCACCCAGGGCGGCCAGAATGTTGCCCAGCGGCACCCGCAAAATGGCGTTGATGCCGAAAGCGATCCACATGGGCCGCATGATCAACAGAGCGGGGGCATAGGCCTGTCCATAGACGAAATGGATCAGCGGGGGAGAGATGAGATAGCCCGCGCCGATCACGGGGATCATGATGGCCATCATGCCCAGGATCACACGCAGGACGTTCTTGCGCAGCCAGGCGCCGTCGCCGGTGTGGCGGGCAAAATAGGGGTAGATGAAGACCACCACGGAGGTGGCGATGTACTGGAGATTGCTGGGGATCATGGAGGCGGCCTTGTAGTAGGCGGTGGTGGTCAGGTCCTTCAGCACCAGATTCACCACCAGCGTCTCGTTCTGGGGCATGATGAGGGAGAGGGAGTTGATGACCATGGTGCCCAGACCGTAGCGCAGGATCTTGATCTTCAGATCCCGGGAGATGGGCTCGCTCTCCGGCAGGAGGGCCCCCTTTCGCCGCAGCAGGATGATGCACAGCGCCGCGGTGGCGGCCAGGGCGATGTAGCGGCCGATGAAGGCGCCGGTCAGGGAGAACAGCAGGGCAAACAGAATCTGAAACCCGGCGTACAGCAGCGTGTAGACCACGGAGATCTTGGAGAAGACCTGGTTCATCAGGTTGGCCCGCATGAACACCAGCGCGATGTCCATGGCGAAGGTCAGGGTGGGGATCAGGCAGGCGATGAGGATATAGAGCCGGGCCGCGCCGTAGTTGCCGCCGGAAAAGACGGGGGAGAGCAGCAGGGGCAGGTAGACCAGCAGCATGACGCCGTTGGCCAGCAGACCGACCCGCAGACAGAACCGGAAAATGGAGGATTTGACGCTGCTGCTGTCCTCCATGGAGCAGAAGCGCAGCACGGAGTTGGATAGTCCGATGCCGTTGAGCAGGATCAGATAGGAGTTGACGTTGTCAACGGTGGCCAGCATGCCGTAACGGCTCTCCGGTGTGATGATCTGGGGCAGAAAGATCGCCGCGCAGAAGCTGATGAATTTGACCAGGGTGTTGCCGATGACAATATGGAAAAAGCCCCTTTCCAGAAGGGACCGCACCGCCGTGCGGAGCTTGACGATCATCGCTGACATTCTCTGTGCATTCTCCTGTGTTTCGTGAGGGGGAACTGCCGACAGCCCATGCCGCCGGATGGCCATAATCATACCAATACTATCACAAATCGATTATACTACAAGACCGCCCTCAATGCAACCGGAACATTACGATGGGGCGTTACCGGGATTCTGCCGAAAGTGGCGCGCCTCAAGTTGACATTCGCTGCCGGGCATAGTACAATAGGCGATAGCCCGATGCCCTGTTAGCTCAGTTGGATAGAGCGACCGCCTCCTAAGCTTCAGCGGGACCTAACGCCTCGGGGTCGTTAAACAAACGAGTGCGGAGTTCGA
>CACZNU010000125.1 GCA_902782615.1 Oscillospiraceae bacterium
CAGAAGCTGGAGGAGTACTTCGACGTGGCCACCACCCACATGATCCTCTGCGACGCCGATCTGCCGGCCAAGGATGCCGAGGCCATGATGGGCCGCATCAAGGAGCTGCCCGGCGTGACCAACGTGCTGGGACTCAACAGCCTGGTGGGCACCGATATCCCGGCGGACTTCCTGCCGGAGAGGCTGACCAAGACCCTCAAGAGCGGCGACTGGCAGCTGATGCTTATCAACTCCGAGTACGCCGTATCCACCGAGGAGGTGAACGGCCAGATCGACGCCATCGACGGCATCCTGAAGGAGTACGACCCGGATGGCATGCTGATCGGCGAGGCGCCCTGCACCAAGGACCTGATCGAGATCACTGACACGGACTTCACCGTGGTGTCCTGGGTGTCCATCGGCTTCGTGTTCCTGATCATCCTGCTGACGCTGCGCTCGGCTTCACTGCCGGTGATCCTGGTGGCGGTCATCGAGTTCGCCGTGTTCATCAACCTGGGCATTCCCTATTATACCGGCTTCACGATGCCCTTCATTGCGCCCATCTGCATCAGCACGATCCAGCTGGGCTCCACGGTGGACTACGCCATCCTGACCACCACCCGGTATAAGGAGCTGCGGCTCACCTGCGACAAGCGCCGGGCGGTCACCGAGGCCCTCAGCTACGCCATGCCGTCGGTGCTGGTCAGCGCCCTGAGCTTTTTTGCCGCCACCTTCGGCGTAGGCGTCTACTCGGATATCGACCTGATCAGCTCCATGTGCAACCTGCTGGCCCGGGGCGCCGTGGTCAGCATGCTCGCCGTGCTGTTTGTGCTGCCCTCGCTGCTGATGCTGCTGGACAGCGTCATTACGGGGACCACGCTGGGAATGAAAAAGCAACTGCAGAGTAAGAGTATTTGACATAGATGGGAGGAATCGCTCTATGAAACAATGGATCAACAAGGCCACAGCGATCACGCTGTCCGGACTGATGCTGGCGTCCTGCCTGACCGGCTGCGGCGCGCAGCAGATCACCACAACAAAATTGGACGCCGAGACCGACGAGGTGGAGCGGGTCACCGCGGCCGCTGAGGAGCTGGCTCCGATGCACAGCGACACGGCGGGCAAGGAGGAGACCGTCTACGTCATTGCCGACGCCGACGGCAAGCCCACCGAGACCATCGTCAGCGCCTGGCTGAAGAACCCCGACGGGGCCGACACTCTGGACGACCACGCCCAGCTGAAGGATATCAAGAACGTGAAGGGCAATCAGACCTTCACCGCCGACGACAGCGGCCACATCACCTGGCAGGCCGACGGCAGCGATATTCACTATCAGGGCACCACCGACCAGGAGCTGCCCGTTACCACCGCCATCTCCTATGAGCTGGACGGCAGGGAGGTCTCCGCCCAGGATCTGGCCGGCGCCACCGGCCACCTGACCATCACCTTCCGCTATACCAACAATACCGCCACGGAACGTACCGTGAACGGCAGGGCCGTGACGCTGTACCAGCCCTTCCTGGTGGTGTCCGGTCTGGTGCTGGACGACGCCAAGGCGGGTAACGTCACCGTCACCCACGGCAAGGTCATCCAGACCGGCGACCGCAGCGTGGTGGTAGGCATGGCCATGCCGGGCCTGCGGGAGAGTCTGGGCCTGGACACCATGCACAATCAGAACGGCATGCCTTTGGATCTGGACATCCCCGAGACGGTGACCATCCAGGCGGATGTAGAGGATTTCACCCTCCTCACCACCGTGACCGTCATCGAGAACAAGATGCTCCAGGATCTGGATCTGAGCCACGTCAACACCGTGGATGATCTCCAGGGCGCCATGCAGCAGCTGACCGACGCGTCCGACAAGCTGGTGAACGGCAGCGCCGCCCTGTACGACGGCGTCAGTCAGCTCCAGAGCGGTACCGGCGATTTAACCGACGGCGTGAACCGCTTGGATGACGGCGCGGCCGCCCTGGCCGACGGTGCCAAGCAGCTGTCCCGGGGTGCGGGTCAGGCCTCTGAGGGCGCCACCGCCCTGTCTGACGGCGCGGCAGCCCTGGCCGACGGCAATGCCGCCCTGCGGGACGGCGCAACCCAGCTGGATCACGGCACGGCCGATTTGTCCGCCGGTGCTCAGCAGGCCTCTGAGGGCGCCAAGGCCCTCAGCGACGGCGCCACGGCTCTGGCCGTGGGCGCGGCTGCCGTCTCCGAGAACATGGACGCCCTGTCGGGCGGGCTGGATGCCCTGCAGAACGGCGCCCGGCAGGTCAGCGGCGGTCTGACGGAGATGCAGTCCCAAACGGCGGATCTGCCCGCCGGTGTGCAGGCGCTCTACAATGGCCTGCTCCGCATCAGGGCCGCCCTGAAGGGCGACCAGGGCCAGAGCGTCTATGAGGGCGCCGCGGCTCTGCAAAATGGTGCCGATGCCCTGTCCAAGGGCCTGGTCAGCGGCGACGCCGCCAATCCCGGCATCTATGAGGGTGCCAAGGACATTGAAACCGGTGCGTCCGCCATTGAGAGCGGCGCCGGCCAAATCGCCGGTGCCGCCGCCCAGGTGAAAAGCGGCATCGACCAGATCCCCGGCGCGGTGTCCTCCGCGGTCACATCCGCCTCTGGCGGTCTGAGCGCCGCCTCCGGCCAACTGACCGGCATCATGAACGACGAGAATCTGACGGACGAACAGCGTATGGCCATCCGGACGGCCCTGGGCTATATCTCCGCTGTGGACAGCGGACTGAGTTCCGTCAACGTGGATCTGACCCAGGCCGACGCGGCGCTGGACGCCATCGTCGGCGGCGCTGACGGCATCGCCGGCGGCGCCGGTGAGATCCGGGATGGCGCGGCAACCATCGCCGGCGGCGCCACCTCACTCCGCGCCGGTGCGGACCGTCTGTCCGGCGGTGCGGCTGCCCTGATGAGCGGCGTGGACCAGATCGTCAGCGACGAGAACCTGGGCGCTGTCATCAACGGCGTGGCCGCTCTGACCGGCAGTTCCCGGACGCTGATCGACGGTGTGAACCGGCTGGCCCAGGGCGCAAAGGCCCTGTCCCAGGGCGCTGACAGCGCGGCGGACGGCGCCAAGCAGCTCTCCGGCGGCAGCCGGACCCTGTCCGACTCCACCGCCCAGCTTCGTGACGGCGCTTCCAGCCTGGCCGGCGGTGTCTCCGCTCTGGCCGACGGTGCTTCTGCCCTGAAGAACGGCACCACGGCTCTGGCCACCGGCGCCATGGAGGCCGCCAACGGCGCCTCCGCTTTGCGGGACGGCGCTCAGACTCTGGCTGGCGGCGTGGCCCAGGTGGCCATCGGCGCCGGGTCCCTGTCCGACGGCGCTTCCACCTTGAAGAACGGCACCTCCCAGCTGAGGACCGGCAGCACCGCCCTGACCGACGGCGTGGCCCAACTGCTGAACGGCGCCCGGGAGCTGAAGGACGGCATGGCCCAGTTCAACAGCCAGGGCATCCAAAAGCTCTCCGATCTAATGGAGGGCGACGCCCGGGAGCTGATCGAGCGGCTGCGGGCTGTGCAGGCTCTTAGTCAGGAGTACACCTCCTTCGCCGGCACGGATGCGGGTCTGCCCGGCAGCGTGCAGTTCATCGTCCGCACGGAGTCCATCGAGAAATGAACCTTCTTCTGACCTTGACCCTCCTGCTCCGGGTGAGTTCAGTGTCCGGCCCGAGCTCTCCCGCTTGTGCGATCGGTGCATAAAGACAACAGCCCCAGAGAGCGGACCCGCTCCCCGGGGCTGTCTGCGCCTTGGCAGCGCCGATCACTCCATGTGAAATATGGAGCCCGCCGGGGATAACCCGGCGGGCTTTTTGTCGTTGAGAGCCTGCGGCGATCAGAACCCTGCGTAGTCAAAGTCCACGTCCACGCGGACTTGGTCCCGGTTATAGCCGTAGGTGTGCATGGTGTGGGTGCCGTGGTCAAAATCTTCCAGATAGCCGGAGTGGATCGGATCGAAGAAATCGTCGTCAGCCGCGTATGCCGGGTGGGGGTGCTCCTGGGAGTAGTTGCTGCAGATCACGAAGCTCTCGGGGGCGAAGTCCTCCTGCCGGTCGTCGTCGGTCATCATGAAATACCGGAGGGAGCCGTCCTCCCCCATGGCGAAGGTGGGGTCGACGTGGTAGTTGTTTCCGTTGATCCGGACGTAGGACCACTCGTGCCCCGGGGCCAGCATGGTGGTGGCCTCCACGCCCGCCTGCAGCAGCAGATACGAATACGCCCGGGCGCACTCGGTGCAGATGCCGGTGTCGCCGGTCAGGAAGCGGTAGCTGCTTACGTAATCCACGTAGCCCTCCCGGTCCTGCTTTTCAAACGTCTCGCTGTCGTAGGTGTAGCGGGAGGAGATGTAACGGTAGAGGGACAGGGCCTTCTCCATGTCGGTGTATTCCGGTTTCATGGTTTCGTTCAGCAGCTCTGTCACCAGGGTCTCGAAGTCGGCCAGCAGGGCGGCGCGCTCCTCCTGGGAGACCTTGTATCGGAAGCCGGCGACCCCGTTCACCACCGAGCCGTCGCCATAGTTCTTCTCGATGAGCACGCTGAATACCGGGAAATACCGGTCGGGGAACTGCCCCATGACCCAGTCATAGGTGTCCTCGTCCGGGCAGGCGAAGGTATCCTCTCCGGCCAGGACGGCGTCCACCAGATTGTACCAGGCCTCCACCATGGGCGCGCCGAAGACCTCGTCCATGTAGGCGGAGGACAGCTTCGCCCGGAAGGTGAAGGGCGGGGAGGGCGTCTCTCCGCCGGGATCGTCGGGATCGGCCGGGCCGTCGGGGGTCTCGCCGCCCTCCTTGCCGTCGGTATTCTCCGATGGGGCGTCAGGGGGCCGGTCGTCCGGCTTGCCGCCGGCGGCGCAGCCGGCGGCGAGGGCCAGCAGAAGCGCGGCGCAGAGTATCACGGAAAGGAGCTTCTTCATCATCGTCATCCTCCAAATAAACGGTGGGTCCGGCGGAACCGGGCCGCCGGGGATCCGCGCCGCGCGCTGTCGGCGCGTCCCGTCACGCGAACGTCAGGGGCGTGTGGTCGCAGATATCCAGGATCATCTGCTGGAGGCGCTTGAGATCCTCAAAGGTCTCCGGCTTCTTCCGGGGGTCCCGCAGCAGGGCCGCCGGGTGGTAGAGGGCCATCATCTGGATGCCGCCCCGCTCAAAGAACCGGCCGTGCTCCTGGGTGATCTTGAAGTCCTCCTTGATGATCTCCGCGGCGCTGATCCGGCCCAGGCAGACGATGATCTTGGGGCGCA
>CACZNU010000126.1 GCA_902782615.1 Oscillospiraceae bacterium
CAACATCGACATGGAAATCACCCTGATCACCCCCATCGCCATGGAGCAGGGACTGCGCTTCGCTATCCGCGAGGGCGGCCGTACCGTTGGTTCCGGCGTTGTTATCGCCATCGAGGAGTAATTTCCCAACCAAATGAAAAGACTCGGAGCTTTCGCTCCGAGTCTTTTTTTGCCTATTCCGGGAAGGCCAATCCCCGCAGAAAACCGTCTTCCCCGGTGGCCACCACGTCCCCGCCGATGAGTTGTCCGTCGCAAACGTAGAGGTTGGCTTGTACCGGCCCGTCATAGCCGGGGTAGTTGGTGATCCGGTAGGTAAAACGGGACACGGTCCTGCCCCCAAACTGGGAGAAGGGGAGACCCTGCTGATCCTGGAGCGCCGTGTAATCCCCGTAGTCCCCGGACAGATCCCCGGGCAGCTCCAGATTCAACGTCTCCACCGGCTCCGCTTCCACCTGCCAGCCCAGCTCTGCCAGGTAGACCAGGCGCTCCTCGTTGGTGGCGGCGGAGACCGTCTGCTGCGCCGGGTCGACACCTTTACCCAGACAGCCCACCAGCACAAACAGCAGGGCCACAGCCATGATCCCGCAGCCGCCTGCTACTGCCAGCCGCCGAAAGTTTTTGATGTGCAGCACAAACATCGTCATCACCTCGTATATTTCATATTTCCATCAGGGGGCAAATATGCTACAATGGCAAAAAGAGGTGAGGTTATGGAACGGCTGGATAAGATTGTCGCCTCTACGGGACGGTGGTCCCGGCGGGAGGTCAAGAACCTGGTGCGCCAGGGGCGGGTGGTGGTGAACGGGCGGCAGGCATTGTCCCCGGAGGAAAAGGTAGACCCGGACCGGACGGAGATCCGCCTGGACGGGGAGCCTATCATCTATGCCCGCTGCACCTATGTGATGCTCCACAAGCCGGCAGGCGTTCTCACCGCCACCGAGGACAGCCGTCAGAAGACCGTACTGGATCTGTTGCCGACAGCCTGGCGGAAGAAGGGGCTGGCCCCGGTGGGACGGCTGGACAAGGATGCCGAGGGATTGCTGCTGCTGACCGACGACGGGGAACTGACCCACAGGCTCCTCAGCCCCAAGTACCACGTGGATAAGATCTACTACGCCCGGGTGGGCGCCGACCTGGAGCCCTCGGACGTGGAGGCCTTCGCCGCCGGCATGACGCTGGACGATGGGCTCATCTGCCGTCCGGCGGGGCTGGAGATCCTGTCGGAGCGGGAGTGTCTGGTGACGCTGCAGGAGGGGAAATTCCACCAGGTCAAGCGGATGCTGGCCTTCCGGGGCAAACCGGTGACCTATTTGAAGCGGCTGGCCATGGGGCCGCTGCAGTTGGATGAGGGCCTCGCGCCGGGGGAGTACCGGCTGCTGACGGAGACGGAAACAGAGCTATTGAAAAGTGAAGTCGGACATCTGTTGCCAGAACGCCAAAAAAAGCTGTAAATTTTTGTGGAAAATATGAAAAACCACTTGCAAAATCGTGATTATGCCGATATAATAGAGAAAAATAGCTGACAGTTTGCACAAAATGACCGACAGAGTAGGCGGGAGGAACAGCATGTCTGGACGTATTTTTCAAAATGTAGTGCTGCAGTTCAAGGAGACGACAGACCGTACCATTGGCGTCATCGACGGGGAGGGAACGGTCATTGCCTGCAGCGAGCTGACCGGCATCGGCAAGAAGTGGTCCAAGTACGTGAGCGTCATCAACGCTGCGGAAGGGGAGTGCGTCACCCTGGAGGGCAAGACCTTCAAGGCGCTACCCGGCTGGGGTGGTCATTTTGACTACGCCGTGTTTGCCAGCGGAGATGACAGCGTAGGCCGCACCGTCTGTGCCATGGCGGCTGTGGCACTGAACTCCGCCAAAAGCTACTATGAGGAAAAGCACGACAAGGGTTCCTTCATTAAGAACATTATCTCCGACAACATCCTCATCAGTGACATCTACATGCTAGCCAAGGAGCTCCATGTGGCCGCCGAGGTGCCTCGGGCGGTGTTTGTGATTCGGCCCGTGGACGAGCGGGACGAGTCGGTGCCGCTGGACGTCATCCAAAATATGTTCCCCGACCGGCAGGTGGACTTCGTTCTCAGCGTGGGTGACGCCGATGTGGCGTTGATACACCAGATGAACGAGGGTGCCACCGGAAAAGATATAGAGAAGGTGGCGGCCCAGATCGAGGATGCCCTGCGTGTGGACGGCGAGAGCCGCGTCTTCGTGGGTATCGGCACCATGGCCCTGCACCTGCGGGATCTGGCTAAGGCCTATAAGGAGGCCCAGATCGCCATTGAGGTGGGCAAGGTGTTCGACACGGAGCGCTACGTCATCAACTATGAGAATTTGGGCATCGGTCGGCTGATCTATCAGCTGCCCACCACCCTGTGTGAGATGTTCCTGCAGGAGGTCTTCAAGAAGAATCCCATTGACTCCCTGGACCAGGAGACGCTGTTTACCATCTACAAGTTCTTTGAGAACAATCTGAACGTGTCGGAGACGGCCCGGAAGCTGTTTGTCCACCGGAATACCCTGGTGTACCGCTTGGAGAAGATCAAGAAGCTGACCGGTTTGGATCTGCGGGAGTTTGACGACGCCATCACCTTCAAGGTGGCGCTGATGGTCAAGAAGTATCTGACCAGCCGCGGGATCGACGCATAATAAACCAAGAGAACAGGCCCGCCGGAACGAGGACTCCGGTGGGCCTGTATTATGTAAAGTTCATACTTTTTTCATATCTTCCCTGTTGCCATTTTGTAACTGTTTGTATATAATGTATAATACTGAAGAATAGGGTCGCAAAAGCGAACATCATCACCTTTTGAAGCGAGGTATGTCACATATGATCCGTTTGAAGGACGTTGTCAAAACCTATGAAAACGGCACCGATGCCCTCCAGGGCATCTCTTTTGATATAGAAGACGGGGAATTCGTGTTTCTGGTGGGGCCCTCCGGCTCCGGTAAGTCCACCATCATCAAAATCCTGACCGGCGAGGTGATCCCCACCTCCGGCCGCGTAATGATCAACGGCTTCAACATGAATATGATCTCTGAGCGGCAGATCCCCCTGATGCGCCGTACCATCGGCGTCATCTTCCAGGATTTCCGCCTGATTGCCAATAAGACGGTGCAGGACAATCTGTCCCTGGCCATGCACGCGGTGGGCGCCTCCCGCAAGGAGATTCAGAGCCGCATCCCCTACGTACTGGAGCTGGTGGGCCTGGAGGGGAAGGGACCCCGCTATCCTGACGAGCTCAGCGGCGGTGAGCAGCAGCGTGTGGCTATCGCCCGTGCGCTGGTCAACAACCCCAGCACCATCGTGGCCGACGAGCCCACCGGCAACCTGGACCCGGCCCGCTCCCTGGAAATCATGACGCTGCTGGAACGGATCAACGCCCTGGGCACCACTGTGGTGGTGGTGACCCATGAAAAGGGCCTGGTGAACCGGTTCGACAAGCGGGTCGTGATGATCGAGGACGGCGTCGTGGTGGGCGACGGCATGGGGACGTATGAGGTAAAAGAATGAGACACAATTTTAGCTTTTTTATCCGGGAGGGCACGGGCAATATGTTCTCCCACGGATTCATGTCTTTCGCGGCCATTGGCATCACCGTGGCCTGTCTGCTGATCATGGGCACCTTCTCCCTGGTGGCCTATAACGCCAACGAGAATCTGAAGGATCTGCAGCGGGAGAATGCGGTGCTGGCCTTCGTGGACGAGAACCTGTCCGACGAGGAAGCCATGGCCCTGCAGAAGCAGCTGGAGCGGCTCCCCAACGTAGCCGACTGCACCTTCGTCTCCCGCGAGGAGGCCAGGGATACCTACGTGGAGCAGTACGATGAGGACGATCTCTACTCCGATTTGGATCCGGAGATATTCCGCCACCGCTACGTCCTCCATCTGAAGGAACTGGACCAGATGAAGACGACGGTCCAGGCTGTAGAGGAGGTGGAGGGGATCGTGAAGATCCGCGCTGACGAGGACATCTCCAACGGCTTCCTCACTGTCCGCAACATCGCCGGCGTCATCAGCATCACGTTGATCGCCATTTTGCTGATCGTGTCGGTGTTTATCATCTCCAACACCATCAAGCTGACCACCTTTGACCGGAAGGATGAGATCGCCATCATGAAGATGGTTGGCGCCACAGACGGGTTCATCCGCTGGCCTTTCGTGTACGAGGGATTGCTGCTGGGCCTCATCAGCGCGGTGGTGGCCTTTGTCCTCCAGTGGGTGCTGTACCGGGCCATCGCCCAGGGCATCGAGAATTCCGATACGCTGCAGCTGCTGCGGATCGTTCCCTTTGAGCAGATCTACCTGCCAGTGGCCGTGGCCTTCGGCGTGGTGGGTATCCTGGTGGGTGTGGGCGGCAGCTTGACCGCCATCCGCAAGTTCCTGCGTGTGTAAGAGAAGGAGCGTAGAGCATGAAGAGACGAATCGCGTGTATGGTTCTGGCGGTTGCCATGCTGCTGAGCATGGTGTGCCTGGCCCGGCCCACTACCGCCTATGCCGAGACCACCGCGGAGAAGCTGGAGGTCGCCCGGCAGAAGGTGGCGGAGCTCCAGGAGGAGCTGGACGCCGTCCAGGCCACCAAGAAAGGCGTTATGGACCAGAAGTACCTTCTGGACCAGCGCAATACCGCCCTGATCGAGGAGATCGAGCTCATCAACGTGCAGATCACCGAGACCACCACCCGGATCCAGCAGAACGAGGAACAGGAGAAGGCTCAATATGAGCTGTTCTGCCGCCAGGTGCGCAAGGAGGAGGAGCGGGGTCCCATCTCCTACTGGTCGGTGCTGTTCAAGGCCACCGGCTTTGCCGATCTACTGAGCCGGCTGGACTTCGTCAACGAGGTCATGGAGTATGACCAGCAGGTCATTGACAATCTGCGTACGCTCCGCCAGAAGCTGGCGGAGGACAAGGCCGCTCTGGAGCAGCAGAGAGAGGAGCTCAACGCCGCCCAGGCGGAGCTGAAGGAGCAGATCGCCGCGGCGGATGCCCTGCTGGCTGAGTACACTGCCCAGGAGAACTCCCTCCAGAAGATGCACGACGCAGAAGAGGCCGCGGCCAATCAGATCGCTCAGGAGATCAAGGAGGCGGAGGAACGTGCCCGCCGGGAAGAGGAGGAACGCCGGAGGCAGGAGGAGGAAGCCAACACGCCGCCCGCCCCCATCAATGTTCCGGGTGAGAACGGTGGTTACATCTGGCCCACCAACGATACCCGACTGGTTACCTCCCCTGTGGGCGGCCGTGCGTCACCCGGCGGTATCGGCAGCACCAACCACCAGGGCATCGATATCGGCGCCGCCTATGGCACCAATATCCTGGCCGCCAAGAGCGGCACGGTGATCCTGGCCGGCTGGTACGGCGGCTATGGTAACTGCGTCATTATCCAGCACGGCAGCGGCGGGTACTACACCACCTACGGCCACATGAGCCGCATCCTGGTCTATGAGGGCCAGGAGGTGAGCCAGGGCCAGGTTATCGGTCTGGTGGGCAACACTGGTGCCTCCTGGGGCGCCCACATCCACTTCGAGATCCACGAGGCCGGTGTGCTGAAGAATCCCCTGGACTATCTGACCGGCTGGATCGCGGCTTGGTAAACAATCGGATAAAGTCGCCTCCCGCTCCATAAACTGGAGCGGGAGGTATTTTATGTTTGGTTATATGCAGTGGAAACCGGAAGGCAGGCCGCGGATCGACCTGAAGCCGGAAATGATCGGGGGAGCCACCTTTCTGACGCTGGAGGTGCAGGGCGGCAGCCGGCGGCTGCGGCGCCGGGTGAGCCGGGCTGTGGCGGATATGGAGCGAGCAGGCATCCGCCGCTGTGTGATGCCGCCCAAGTGGCCGGAGGAGTGGCGGGGCGGAATGCTGCCGGTGGAGGAGCAAGGCCTGCGCCAGACGGTGTTTCCACAGCTTCTGGATCGTTATTGCCAGGAGCGTGGTCTGGATCTGCAGGATGCCGCGGTGCTGCTGTCGGCGCCTGCCGCGGACCGGCAGGTGTGGACGACAGCGGATCTGCTGGCCCGGCGAAGCCGGTATCTGATCCTGTCGGTGGCGGACGGGGAAGAGCTGCGGCGGGAATTGCTGCGGCGCTACGGGATCGCAGCGGTGACGGGAGGGCGCCGTCCGGCGCTGCAGGTCTGCTTCGATCGGCCCAGGGAGTCGGTACCGGCGCTGTTGCTGGGACCGGACTGCACCCGCCGCCAGAACGTGATCTATGAGCTGCCGCCGTCGCTGCTGACCCGGCTTGGAGAGAGGGAACCGTCGTCCCAGCTGGTGTCCGCCCTGTGGGAGAGCGGGGCCCTGCCAGCGGAGGATATCCGGGTAAAATCCCTGGGATTCCCCGCTTGACACGGGGGGAGAAACCCTCTATAATGCAATGTGATATATTATGAATAATATGCCCTTTTTCCGGCAAAACAGCCGGTAAGGGGATCAGAAAGGATCGTACAGGCATGGTTAAAGAATTCAAAATGAGCCGGGAGCGGTATGAGGAACTGAAGAAGGAGCTGGACTACAGCAAGACCACCCGCGCCGACGAGATCGCCGATCTCATCAAGGAGGCCAGAGGCTTCGGTGACCTGAGCGAGAACAGCGAGTATGACGAGGCCAAGAACGAGCAGGGCAAGCTCTATTCCCGTATCGCTGAGCTGGAGGACATTCTGCTCCACGCCGTTATTGTGGATGAGGCGGAGGATTCCGACAAGATCTCCATCGGCTGCCGTGTGGTCGTGACCAACCTGGACAACGGCAAGCAGCTGCCCGAGTACCGCATCGTGGGCTCTCAGGAGGCGGACGTGATGAGCCGCGCCGTCAGCGAGGATTCCCCCTTCGGCAAGGCCCTGATGGGCGCCAAGGCGGGCGACGAGGTCAGCGTGGAGGCCCCCAGAGGCGTCATCCGCTACCGGGTCGACAAAATCGAGAGATAACAGCCGCGGGCGGCTTTGCCCGCGTTACGAAAGGAGAAACTGCACGATGGCAGAGCAGGTCAACAAGAACAATCAGCCGCAGCAGGAGCTGAGCCAGATCCTTCAGATCCGCCGCGACAAGCTGAAGGCGCTGCAGGACGAGGGGAGAAACCCCTTTGAGATCACCACCTACGATGTGTCCCACCACGCCCAGGAAATCAAGGATAGTTTTGACGCCCTGGAGGGCACCGTCGTCACCTTGGGCGGTCGTCTGATGAGCAAGCGCGGCATGGGAAAGGTGTCTTTCTGCGATTTGCAGGACAAGTCCGGCCGCATCCAGATCTACGCCCGGAAGGACGAGATGGACGAGGAGGCCTACAACCGCTTCAAGAAGTATGACATCGGCGATATCGTGGGCGTCAAGGGCGAGGTGTTCCGCACCCAGCGTGGCGAGATGAGCATCCGCGCCCAGGAGGTCACTCTGCTGAGCAAATCCCTGCAGCCGCTGCCTGAAAAGTTTCACGGCCTTACCGACAAGGAGCTGCGTTATCGCCAGCGTTACGTGGATCTGATCATGAATCCTGAGTCCAAGCGTAACTTCGAGATCCGCAGCAAGTTTGTGTCCTTCCTGCGCCGCTATCTGGAGGACCGTGGCTTCATGGAGGTGGAGACCCCTGTTCTCAGTCCCATCGCCGGCGGCGCCAACGCCCGGCCCTTCATTACCCACCACAACGCCCTGGATATCGACATGTATATGCGCATTGCCACCGAGCTGCACCTGAAGCGGCTGATCGTGGGCGGCATGGAGCGCGTGTTCGAGGTGGGCCGCATCTTCCGCAACGAGGGCATGGATACCAAGCACAACCCTGAGTTTACCACCTGCGAGCTGTACCAGGCGTTCACCAACCTGGAGGGCATGATGGACATCCTGGAGGGTATCATCTCCGGTGCCGCCATGGAGATCCTGGGCACCTACCAGGTCCAGTGGCTGGGCCAGGACATCGACCTGACCCCCTCCTGGCGCCGTGTCACCATGGCTGATGCGGTCAAGGCCGTCACCGGAGCCGACTTCATGGCCTGCGAGGGTGACGCCGATGCCGGCGTGGAGCTGGCCAAGAGCGTGGGCGTGGACATGGACGGCGTGGATCACACCTGGGGTAACGCCCTGTATGAGACCTTTGATCAGAAGGTGGAGGAGACGCTGATCCAGCCCACCTTCATCACCATGTATCCTGTGGAGGTCAGTCCCCTGGCCAAGCGCAGCCCCGTGGATCCCCACCTGACCGAGCGCTATGAGATGTTTATCTGCGGCTGCGAGATGGGCAACGCCTTCAGCGAGCTGAACGACCCCATTGATCAGTATGAGCGCTTCAAGGCACAGGCCGCCAAGCGCGCCAATGGCGACGAGGAGGCCGACATGATGGACGAGGACTTTGTCCTGGCCCTGGAGTACGGTATGCCCCCCACCGGCGGCCTGGGCTTCGGCATCGACCGCTGCACCATGATGCTCTGCGGTACCGATTCCATCCGGGACGTGATCCTCTTCCCGACCATGAAGCCCTTAGATACACCAAAGGACAAGAATGGTGTACAGAAATCTGAGGATGCTGCAACAACAGAAACGGCGTCTGAAG
>CACZNU010000127.1 GCA_902782615.1 Oscillospiraceae bacterium
ATCGCCCCCGGCACCGCCAACGACGATACGCTCCTCTACGGCGTGGAGGTGAAGTTCTACAACATGGAGGTGGAGCTGGACGAGAATCTTCAGACCTGCCACGAGGGCCTCTTCGTTATCGGCGACGGCTCCGGCGTCACCCACTCCCTGAGCCACGCCAGCGCCAGCGGCGTCTACGTGGCCCGATACCTGGCTGAGAAGCTGTAAGCTGCCCTATTAATTTATATTTTAATTATTTTACATTATATATTGTCTTTTTTATGTGCTAAACAAAAACAGGCCGCCGCAGCATATCGCTGCGGCGGCCTGTTTTTGTTTCAGTTTGGGATATGCTCAATCCTCGATCTCCACGGAGATGTGGTCCGTACCGTGCCGTTCGAACTCGCCCAGATAAGTATCCATCCGCTCCATGATCTCATCGTAATTCTCCTGGGTAATGGGGGGATCGTCCATATCCCGCAGGGCCAGTTCCTGAGCCAGGATCTCAAAGAACGTATTATCCTCATAGGCCATGATGGCCTCGTGGATGCCACCCTCGGCAAAGGCCTTGGAGGGGATGATCTCCCCCTCGTACAGCTCCACCAGCGGCGCCATGCCGTGGCGCAGGCACTGGGAGAAGATCAGGCTCTCCACCTCGTCGTATTCGCTGATGCGGTCGTTGCCCCGGGTGGAGTTGAGCACCCAGTTGCCAATATAGACCAGGTCCAGCAGACGCCGGAACTGCTTTTGTGTCATTTTGATCTCCATCGTTCCACCTCCCGGGGCTGATCTCCGATTTGAAATGATTATACCACAGGGTATTCTCAATTTCTACCGAAAAAAGCCGCCATTTCGCCCAAATTTTAGCTTGTATGCCGCTCTTGTCCATAGTATAATTAATTAGTTATCGCTTTCATATCCACGTAAAAGGAGACGTCTCATGGATAACAGAGCCATCGGGGTGTTTGACTCCGGTCTGGGCGGGCTCACCGCCGTGCGCCAGATCCGCAGCATCCTCCCCTCTGAGAACATTATATACTTCGGAGACACGTCCCGTGTCCCCTACGGCGGCCGGTCCCGGGAGATCCTGCTGAAATATGCCCGGCAGGACGTCCATTTCCTCCGCTCCTTTGACATCAAGGCCATTGTCATCGCCTGCGGCACCGTGTCCTCCAACGCGCTGACGGAGCTCCAGACGGAGAACGACCTGCCTATTCTGGGCGTAGTGGAGCCAGCTTGCCGCCGGGCGGTGAAGCTGACGAAAAACTGCCGGGTGGGCATGATCGCCACCGCCGCCTCCGTCCGCTCCGGCGCCTATGCCGAGACCATCCGTCGGCTGGACAGCAGCGTGGAGGTCATCTCCAAGGCCTGTCCCCTGTTCGTACCTCTGGTGGAGAACGGACGCACTCAGCCCGGTGACATCGTGGTAGAGACGGTGGCCCGGGAGTACCTGGAGCCTCTGAAGAAGGCCGGCATCGACGTACTGATCCTGGGCTGCACCCACTATCCCCTGCTGACCGACGTGATCGCGAAGATCATGGGACCGGGTGTGGAGCTGGTCGACACCGGCGCTGAGGCCGCCTGGGAACTGAAGCGGACGTTGAAGGCACGGGAACTGCTTTCCGAAACCCGGGAGGGTGAAGCCAGCTTCTATGCCAGCGACCGGCCGGACGATTTCGGCACGCTGGCCAGCCGCTTTCTCTGTCAGGATATGCCCGCTGTCCGAGAGGTGGACATTGAACGCTACTGATCCTGTCCCTGTCGGGGTGACCGTCACCTCCGTTACCGGTGACGGTACGATGATCTTCTCCGGCAGCGGCACACTGCACCGGGACAGCCGCGGCATCCACCTCCGCTACATGGCCCGTGACGGCGAGGGAAACGCCGTCACCTCCGCTCTGCACCTGGGCGTAGGCCGGGCCATGGTGGACAACGGCACCTACCGTCTATTGCTGGACCCCTCTCATCCCACCTCCGCCCGGATCCTGGCGGAGGGCGGTACGCTGGAGTTGAACGTTGTCACCCGTCGCATCCAGGTCGACCTCATGGGCAACGAGGGGGCGATTTCTCTCCACTACACCTTGTCCGCCATGGGCCGTGAGCTGCAGGAGATGCAGGTCACTCTGGCCCTTTGCCCGATGGAGCAGGTATGATGAACATGATGCAAGCGGCCCGGAAGCAGGCAATCGACCTTATCAGCCGGGCCTGTGAAAACACCGCGGATGCCGGAATACCGCCGGGGGTCGCATGGCCGGAGCCGACGGTGGAGATTCCCTCCCTTCCGGCCTGGGGCGACCTGACCACCCCCTTCTGTCTGGCGGCCGCCAGGCGCTCCGGCATACCGCCGCGCAGCTTGGCTGATGCACTCCTGCGCCATATAGATCTCAAGGATACGTACTTCACAACCGTGCAGGCAGCAGGTTCCGGCTATCTGAACTTCCGCCTGAGTGACAGGTGGTATGCCGATACGCTGATTGCCCTGTCCAGCCGGGGTCTCATCCACCGCGCCGTTCCCCTGCCGGATGGGATGGTATCCTTCGTCCCCGTCGGAGCAGACACCCCGGAAACCCTCCTCCGCTGCCGGCTCCTCAGCCGGACTTTCGCCAATCTGCTGGCGCGCTGCGATGAAATTGAGAACGGCTGGCCAAATCATTATGTCGACTTCTCTGAGGTTGCCGTTGCGCCTTGCCTTCTCCTCTATAATGGCCGGTCAGTAGATGTGTCCGGCCCTCCACGTTCCCTGCCCATGGATGCACTTCGCTTCTTCCTGTGCGCCGATCCCGCCGCTTCTGTGACAGTGGAGTTGGATCTGGCCATGCGGGAGGACGGGGCCAACCCCTATTACTGCGTACGCTATACCCGCGACCGTATTGGCGCCGTTTTACACGGTCTGGCCCGCCGCGGCTTTTTCGTTCCCTCCGCCTCCGACACCGATCTTTCGGCCCTGTCTGGCGGCGCCGAGCGCGCTCTGATCCGCCACCTGGCCCGATTCGACGACACCGTGCTTCAGGCTGCCCGTACCGGACATACCGGGATGCTCCCGGACTATCTCCTCCAACTGGCGGATGCCGTCCGGGCCTTTTACGAGAAAGCCCGCCTCCGCAACGTGGACGATCCCGTTGTTCCCGCCCGTCTGATGCTGGCCGATACCGCCCGTCGGATCCTATGCGATGGACTATCCATTCTCGGAATAATAGCATAATATATTGTCTATTAGTATCATAATATTGTTCTTAACAGTCCCCTGTACGAGGGGACTGTTCTTCTTTTCTTTTTGCCGCGTCTGTGCTATAATAGAGAAAACCGTGAAGGAGGTGACCCCCATGGCCGATTTGCAGACCGATATCCGCTATATCAAAGGAATTGGTGAGACCCGTGCCAAGGCGCTTGAGAAGCTGGGGATCACCACGCTGCGGGATCTGATCTCCTACTTCCCCCGGGCCTATGAGGACCGGACCCTCACTCGCCCCATCAAGGAATTGATCGTAGGCGAATATGCCTGCGTTCGAGCCATGATCGCCGCCGAACCCACCGCCCACCGCATCTCCGGCGGGCGGATGATCGTGAAAGTACGGGCTGTAGACGAGGGCGGCGTGCTTGACATCGCCTTTTTTAATCAGGACTATCGCCGCTCCCAGCTCCACACCGGGGAGACCTATATCTTCTACGGCAAGGTGGAGGGCAATCTGATTCGCCGGCAAATGACCAATCCCATTCTGGAGCGGGAAGGCCAGCAGCAGCTCACAGGCCGGATCATGCCCATCTACCCCCTCACCGCCGGCGTCAGCCAGCTGGTCCTGGGCCGGGCGGTGCGCCAGGGTCTGGATGCGTGCCGGGAACTGCTGCCGGATGTGCTGCCCGACGACGTACGGCAAAAGCATCAGCTCTGTTATGTCAACTACGCTTATGAAAATATTCACTTCCCCGACTCCCCGGAGGCGCTGGAGGTAGCTCGACGGCGGCTGGTATTTGAGGAGCTGTTTCTCCTCAGCTGCGGCCTGACCCGTCTGCGCCACCGGCGGCAGGATGTGACAGGCCCCGCCTGTGAAAAGGTGGACATGGCCCCCTTCTACGACAAGCTGCCCTTCACGCTGACGAACGCCCAACGCCGGGCCATTGACGACGCCACCGCCGACATGGCCGGCACCCGGCCCATGAATCGCCTGTGCCAGGGCGATGTGGGCAGCGGCAAGACCATGGTGGCGGCGGCGTGCATCTGGTTTGCCGCCGAGAACGGCTGGCAGAGCGCACTGATGGCCCCCACCGAAATACTCGCCCGACAGCACTATGAAAACCTGGCCCCCCTGTTCACCCGGTTCAGCTTGAACTGCGCCCTGCTCACCGGCTCCACCAAAACCAGGGAGCGGCGGGAGCTGCTGGCAAAGCTGGCCTCCGGCGAGATCGACGTGTGCATCGGCACCCACGCCCTGCTGACGGAGGACGTGGTCTACCATCGGCTGGGGCTGGTGGTCACCGACGAGCAGCACCGCTTCGGCGTCAATCAGCGCTCGGCTCTGGGCCAGAAGGCGGAGAACCCCCACATGCTGGTTCTGTCCGCCACTCCCATCCCCCGGACGTTGGCGCTGGTGATCTACGGGGATCTGGACGTATCCATCATCAACGAACTACCCCCGGGACGGCAGAAGGTAGACACCTTCGCCGTGGGGGAAAAGTATCGGGCCCGGATCAACGCCTTCCTCCGCAAGCAGGTGGATGAGGGGCACCAGGTCTTCATCGTCTGCCCCCTGGTGGGCGATGCGGACACTATACCCGATGAGCGGAAGGCCGTCACCGCCTACGCCCAGAAGCTCCAGCAGGAGGTATTTCCGGATCTGCGGATCGCCGTGCTCCACGGCAAGATGAAGCCCAAGGAGAAGGAGTCTGTCATGGCGGCCTTTGCCGCCGGCGAGAACGACATCCTGGTGTCCACCACGGTGGTGGAGGTGGGCGTAGACGTGCCTAACGCCAACACCATGGTGGTAGAGAATGCCGAGCGATTCGGTCTCAGCCAGCTTCATCAGCTCCGTGGCCGGGTGGGCCGGGGCAGCGCCAAGTCCTACTGCATTCTCCTCAGCGACAACGACAGTGAGGAGACCCGTCGCCGTCTGAAGGTGATGACCGGGACCAACGACGGCTTCAAGATCTCCGAGGAGGACCTCCGGCTCCGTGGCCCCGGCGATTTCTTCGGAGCCCGGCAGCACGGTCTGCCCAGTCTGAAGGTAGCGGATCTCAGTTGCGACATGCGCCTTCTGGACGAGGCGCAGAACGCCGCCAAGGCGCTGATGGCCGCCGATCCCGACCTGGCAGCGCCGGACCACCGCCAGCTCCGCGCCCGCATTGAGGAGCTGTTCGCCCTCCACGCGGAGAGCCTCAACTAAAGGAAAACGGCCTCGCCGGACCATCCGGCGAGGCCGCTTTTTTCTATTATGGTTTTTCTCCCAGCCGGAACCTCTCGATCATCTCCGAGGTCAGGCTGATGTCCCCGTCACGGGGTTTGATCTCTTCCCGGCTCTGCCAGAAGCCCTCCTTCAGCTCGCTCCTGTCGACGTGGATGACGTCGTCGCCGTCCAGCTCGCAGTAAAAGCCGATCAGCATTGTATCGGTAAAAGACCAGGGCTGGCTTTTGTAGTAGCGGATATTCTTCACCCGCAGGCCCACTTCCTCCATGACCTCCCGGCGGACCGTGTCCTCCGGCGTCTCGCCGATCTCCATGAATCCGGCGATGAGGGCGTCGCCCCGGTAGGGCCGCCCAGCGTAGCGGGTCAGCACCAGACGGTCTCCGTCCGTCACCGCCACGATCACTGCCGGGCAGATCTTGGGGTACTCTGTCAGGCCGCAACGGGGACACACCATAGCCCGCTCGACAGTGCTGGGCTCCATGGGCGTGCCGCAGTGACCGCAGTAAGTCCGGTCACGATACCAGCGTTCCAGCTGCAAGGCGGTGATGGCGGCAAAAGCTACATACATGGGCCGCACCTGCCGTAGTCCCTGGGTAGACATATACTCGAAGTCCTCCGGCGCCTCCTCCGGTGCCGAGGTCAGATAGCAGCCGACCTCATCCATGGCAAAGAGATGGCGGGTTCCCTCGGTAGACAGCCCCAGCTCCGCAAAGCGGGGCAGGGTATATGCATCCCCTTGCCGGCGCAGCAACACGCTGCCATCCCGGCAGCACAGGGCATAATCCGATGGTCCTGCCGGGGTCAGCGAATATGTTCTGTCATAGCGGTGCGGTGCGATATCCTGGATCACAAACATCAACCCCTGTCTCCTTTTTCCCCATTATTATACGGTGATTCCCCCAAAAAAGCAACCTTGCGGACACTTCTGCCCCATGGTATACTATGTCTTACCCCGAATGAAGGGAGGGATACCTATGACCCGTGACGAGCTGCGACAGAAAGCCAACGATCTGCCATTGGAGCCAGGCGTCTATCTGATGATGGACAAGACCGGCAAGGTCATCTACGTGGGCAAGGCGAAAAAACTGAAAAACCGGGTCAGCCAGTACTTCCAGGAGAACGCCGGTCACAACGAAAAGACGAAAGCCATGGTGTCCCAGGTGGACCACTTTGACACCATCTTCGTGCGCACTGAGTTTGAGGCGCTGATTCTGGAGAACTCTCTCATCAAGCACCATCAGCCCCGGTACAACATCCTGTTGAAGGACGACAAGGGCTATCCCTTTGTCCGGCTGAACAAAGGGCCCTATCCCCGCTTTACGCTGGTGGGCAAAATGGCCGACGACGGCGCCCGGTATTTCGGTCCCTTCGGTGGGCGGCAGGAAACCCGACTGGCCATTGACGCCGTGTGCAGCGCATTGAAGCTGCCCACCTGCCGCCGCCAGTTTCCCCGGGACATCGGCAAGGAGCGGCCCTGCCTCAACTATCATATCGGCAAATGCGACGGTTTTTGCCGGGAGGACGGTCCCGGCGAAGCCATCTATCAGGAGCGGATGGAGCAGGCCTGCCGTCTCTTCGGCGGCAAGCTGCGGCAGCTCACCGACGAGCTCACCGCCCAGATGGAACAGGCAGCGGAGAATCTGGAGTTCGAGACCGCTGCACAGCTCCGGGACCGGGTCAAGGCCCTGTCCGTGCTGAGCAAGCAACAGCAGGTCATCGCCGGTGTCTGCGCCGACACCGATGTGTGGGGCATCTACGTGGGCCAGGTCCGCTGCGGCTGCGCCGTGCTCCACATCGAGGACGGAAATCTGCTGGGCCGTGAGGTCAAGGTCTTCCCCGCTGCAGCAGATGAGGGGGAGGTCGAGGTGCTCTCCGCCGTATTGAGCCAATATTATCTCCACCGCTCTGTTCTTCCGAGGGAGATCCTGCTCCCCCTCACGTGGGAGGAAGCGGATACCTTCGCCGCACTGCTGACCAGTCAGGCCGGACACCGGGTAGGCTTGCGGGTCCCCCAACGGGGAGAGAGGGTGGATCTGGTGGCCATGGCCGCCCGAAACGCCCGGGAGGAGGTGGAGCGCATCACCTCCGACACTGAACGCACCAACAAGACGCTGGAGCAGCTGGCGGCACTGGCCGGACTCACCCGTCCTCTGCATCGCGTGGAGTCCTACGATATCTCCAACCTCCGCAGCGACGATATGGTGGCCTCCATGGTGGTTTTCCAGGACGGCAAGCCCCTGAAACGGGATTATCGCCGGTTCCAGATCAAGACCCTTACCGCCCCGGATGACTATGCCGCCATGCGGGAGGTATTGACCCGGCGCTTCCGGCACTATCTGGACGGGGACGAAAAGTTCGCCCCCCTGCCGGATCTGCTGCTGATCGACGGCGGTGAGATGCACGCCCGGGCCGCATGGGAAGCCACTGCAGCCCTGGGGCTGGACATCCCCATTCTGGGCATGGTGAAGGATGATCGGCACCGCACACGGGCCCTGGTGACAGTGGAGGGTCAGGAACTGGGCATCCAGCACAGTCCGCCTCTCTTCGCCTTGATCGGGCGGGTCCAGGAGGAGGTCCACCGCTTCGCCATTACTTACCACCGCCAGAAGCACAGCCGCAGCGCCTATCGCAGCAAGCTGGACGGCATCCCCGGTCTGGGAGAGGCGCGGAAGAAGGCACTTCTGAAGACCTTCGGCACCGTCCGGGCGGTGACGGAGGCGGAACAGAGTCAACTGGAGGCCATACTGCCCCGAAACGTGGCCCAGGCAGTCTATAAACACTTCCATCAAGCATAAAAAAACGGAGGAGCGTTTGCTCCTCCGTTTTTTCGTTACGATCTTACTCGCCGAAGTTGTTGTTGATCAGCTCGGCCAGGGCCTTCACGGCCTCCTCCTGGTCGCTGCCGTCGGCGATCAGCGTGATGGTGGTACCCTGCACGATGCCCAGGGACAGCACGCCCAACAAACTCTTGGCGTTGACACGGCGCTCTTCCTTCTCCACCCAGATGCCGCTCTTAAACTCGTTGGCCTTCTGAATAAAATAGGTAGCGGGTCTGGCGTGCAGACCGACCTCGTTGTTTACGGTGATTTCCTGTGTATACATTCAATCAGCTCTCCTTTAGTTACAGCGGATTCTGTCGGAAACTTCATCGTCTCACGGAGTTTATTATACTGAAATATCAGCCGGATTGCAATGGCCTTTCCCACAAATTTTTACCCAAATGCACACCAAATATAGGAGCATTTCGGCGCATTCCACAAATTTTTATTTCAATTCCACCACTGTAACACCGGCCTCACCCTCGCCATAGCGGCCCAGACGAAAGCTCTTGACGGACTTGTTCCGCTTGAGCATCTCATGGACCGCCTTGCGCAGCGCGCCGGTGCCCTTGCCATGGATGATGGTCACGGTCCCCAGCTTGGACATGACCGCCGCGTCGATATAATTCTCCACCACGCTCTCGGCTTCCAGTGTCTCCAGGCCCCGGATATCCAATTCCGAGGCGGCCCGGCTCTGGATGCGCACCGTGGCGCCGGTGCTCTTCTGAATGGGCTGCTTTTTGGGCTGGTTCTCCAGGAGGCGTACCTGGCCCACCTTGGTGGTCATCTTCATCTTGCCGGCCTGGAGCAACAGCGTGCCGTCACCGTTGACGGACAGCACCGTGGCCGGCATCTTCACACCGGACAGCTCCACCAGATCCCCCGCCTCGATAGGCCGACTGGGGGTATAGTCCGGCTCCGCGACCTCGTCCTTCTCCCGCAACTGCTCCTCCGCCTCCTTCAGGCTGTGGCGCAGGGCGGAGCGGGCATCGTTCATCTGCTGGTAGTTGGCCTGGCGCTGTTGCTGACGCTGCAGTTCCTCCAGCTGGGCAAAAACCTCCTCGGCCTTCTCCTGGGCCTGGCGGACGATGCGCCGGGCCTCCGCCTCGCCCTTGCTGCGGGCGTTGTCTTTCGCCTTCTCCATCTGCTCCCGGAAGGTCCGGGCCTTGCGAGCGTCTTCCTCCCGCTGGCGCCACAGGCGATCCGCCTCGGTCTCCGCCTTCTCCAGATGCTGGCGCTTCTCCTCCAGCTGGGTCAGCACGTCCTCAAAGCGGACGGACTCGCTGTCCATCTGCTCCTGGGCCATGCGGATGATCTCCTCATCCAATCCCAGCCGTCGGGAGATGGCAAAGGCGTTGGACTTGCCGGGGATGCCGATCAGCAGGCGGTAGGTGGGCCGCAGGGTCTGCACGTCGAATTCGCAGGAGGCATTCTCCACCCCCGCCGTGGTCATGGCGAAGGTCTTCAGCTCGGCGTAGTGGGTGGTGGCCGCCGTCAGGGCGCCCTTGCCCCGGGCATACTGGATGATGGCGATGGCAAGGGCGGCGCCCTCCACCGGATCGGTGCCGGCGCCCAGCTCGTCAAACAGCAGCAGGCTGTCCTCATCCGCCTGGGAGAGAATCTCCACCGTGTTGGACATATGGGCTGAGAAGGTGGACAAACTCTGTTCGATGCTCTGCTCGTCGCCTACGTCCGCCAACACCCGCTGGAACACCCGGACGGCGCTGCCGTCATCGGCGGGGATATGGAGGCCGCACTGGGCCATCAGGCTTAAAAGGCCGATGGTTTTCAGCGTCACCGTCTTGCCGCCGGTGTTGGGGCCGGTGATGACCAGGGTGTCGTACTTCTCGCCCAGCTCCACGCTGATAGGCACTGCCTTGGCCGGATCCAGCAAGGGATGACGGGCCTTGCGAAGGGTGATGCCGCCCCGCTTACGCACCTCCGGCCGGGAGGCGTTCATGGCGTAGCTCAGCTGGGCACGGGCAAAGATCATGTCCAGATGGACCAGACAGTCGTAGTCGGAGAGGATGTTCTCCCGCTGATCGCCGCAGTCGGCGCTGAGGCTCATGAGAATGCGGTCGATCTCCTTCTCCTCCCTGGCCTGGAGTTCCTTGAGCTCGTTGTTGGCCTGGACCACGCCCATGGGCTCGATGAACAGCGTGGCGCCGGAGGAGGATATGTCATGCACGAGGCCCGGCAGGGCACTCTTGTGCTCGGCCTTCACCGGCACCACAAAGCGCCCGTCACGCTGAGTGATCAGCGCCTCCTGCAGCACCTTGGCGTAGGAGGGGGAGGAGATGATCTTCTGTAGGATCTGCCGGCCCTTGGAGGCGGCGATCCGCATCTTTCGGCGGATATCCGCCAGCTCGGCGCTGGCGGCGTCGGCGATGGTCTCCTCATCCAAGATGGCGGTGCGGATCTTGTCCTCCAGGTGACGGTTGCTGTGGAGAGCGGAAAACAGATGGTCGATGACGGTGGGTTCCCCCTGCCGTTCCTCGTCGTACTCCGCCACCCGGCGGCTGGCCGTCAGCAGCGAGGCGATGTCCAGCAGTTCCCGGGTATTCAGCATGCCGCCCTGATCCGCCCGGTACAATGCCGCGCCCACGTCCTTGACGCCGGAGAAGGGGGGGCTGCCGTGGAGGCCCAGGCGTGCCTTGGCGGCGTCGGTCTCATCCAGCAGGCGCAGCACGTCCTCCCGGTCTGTCACCGGTATGATGCGGCGGCAGCGTTCCTTAGCCGCGTCGCTGACGGCCTTCTGGGCCAGCAGCTCCAGCACTTGGGGCAATTCCAGCGTACGGATGGATTTTTCAAACATGTCACTCATATGTAGTTCCTCTATCGCTCGGTGCGAATGCTCTTATAGTAGTCCAGCGTCCGGAAAGACCGCTCCAGCTGCGCTGCCACGAAGGCCTCTGCCGCGTGGTCCAGCTGACGCAGGGCGTTCTTGTCCAGCGTGAAGCTGTAAAGCCGCTTCTCGTCGCCGTACAGGGCGTGACGCAGAGCCGCCAGGCTCCCCTTGGTCAACGGCAGGGACAATCCCCCCGACTGCTTGCAGCCGGCGCAGTGGACCACACCCTGGACCACGTCCAGCATGGACCGCTCCGGCTCCTTCTTTCCGCAGACGGCGCAGCCGTCCGCCAGGGGCTCAAAGCCGCTGAGGGCCATGAGCCGCAGCTCAAACACCGGCTTCACCAGCAACGGGTCTTTCTTCAGCGCGCTCAAGGCGTATAACGCGTTCAGCAGCAGACTCAATATCTCCGGCGCCGGCTGTTCCTCCCCGCTGACGCTCTCCGTCAGCTCGGCGAAGTAGGACGCCAGACTCAACAGCTCGAAGTCCCGCCGTACCCCGTCGAACAGCTCGATGGTGGAGGCCTCGGACACGTACCGCCACGCGCCCCGCTGGTAGATGGTCAGCTCTGAATAGGCCAGCAGCTGACAGCCGGCGGCCAGGGGACTGTTCCGCCGCCGGGCGCCCCGGGCGATCAGGCTGATCTTGCCCAGGTCCGGCGTCAGCACCGTCAGTATTTTATCCGTCTCCTTGGTCTCCGTCTCCCGCAGTACCAGGCCGGAGGTCACGATCTTCCCGCTCTGCATGGTTTTCCTCCCCGCCAACCCGGGCGCGGTTCTCTGCCGCGTGGAGCAGATACCACTCCGGGGCGCCGGTCTCCTGAAACAGCTTCCAATAATCCGCCACAGCGCATCGCCTCCCTGCACATTCTATTCTGCGCAGGGTCTCCGCGTTTATGGCTGGTAAACTTTACTCCTCGTTATAACCCTGGGCCCGGATGAAATTCACATTATCGCGCCAGTTCTCCTTCACCTTGACCCAGGTCTCCATATAGACCTTGGTACCCATGAACCGCTCGATGTCCTGTCGGGCCAGGGAGCTGATGCGCTTCATCATGTCACCGTGCTTGCCGATGATGATGCCCTTGTGGCTGGCCTTCTCGCAGTAGATGGTCACGTCCAGATCAATGATGCCGTTGTCCCGCTCGGAAAAACGGGTCACCTCCACCGCCGTGCCGTGGGGGATCTCCTTGTCGAGACAGTAGAGCATCTTCTCCCGGATGATCTCGGCGCACACCTGGGCGTCGGGCTGGTCGGTGGTCATGCCGTCCGGGAACAGCTGGGGGCCCTCCTGGGCGTACTTGCTCAGCTCCTCCATCAGCTCGTCCAACCCCTCGCCGGTCTTGGCGGAGATGGGGATGATGGCCTTGAAATCCGGATAGGTCTGGCTGTAGACGGCGATCACCGCCAGCAGATCCTCTTTGTTGGCCACGGTGTCCACCTTGTTGATACACAGTACCGCCGGCAGTCCTTCCTCTTGGATGCGCTCCAGCAGGGCCTGCTCCGGCGCACCCACGTTGGGGATGGGTTCCACCAGCAGCACCGCGCACTCCACGGACTGGAGGCTCTCCCGCACCACCTTCACCATGTAGTCCCCCAGACGGGAACGGGGCTTGTGGAGGCCCGGGGTATCCAGCAGGATGTACTGGGTATCGCCCCGATTCACCACGCCGTAGATGCGGTTGCGGGTGGTCTGGGGCTTGTTGGACACGATGGCGATCTTCTCCCCCACCAGGGCGTTGGTGAGACTGGATTTGCCCACATTGGGCCGTCCGCACACGGTGATCATGGCGGTCTTGGTAATAGTTGACATAATTTAGGTGATCCTCAACTTTCTTTCGTATTTGAGCAGTTATTACTTATCATGCGCCTGTAACCACAGACAGTATTTATCATGAGTTTCGTTTGTTCAACTCGATCTCAACTTGATTCAGCGTCTTAAAAAATCTCTGGGTGGCGATCATCGGACCCACAAGGATCAGGATGCCGAACACGTTCCAGCCGAACATGTGCCAGAATGACGTATGCTTCCCTTGGATCCCCAGCTCCATCGCCTTGGTCTTCAGTTCTTCGGCGATCCTGGCCATCCAGATCAGGGTGTAGACAAACAGCGTGGGGATTCCCAGCAGATAGGCCACATAATAACGCTGCGTCCTTCTCCCCAGAATCTCATCCAACTCTTTTTGCAGGCCCAGCTGCATGTAGATCAGCAGGAACGTACCGGCTGTGAAAAAATCGATGAACCCGATGAGAAACCCGTTTCTGTTCGTGTGCTGATATTTCATTCTTTCTCTCCAGATATCGGTGGTCAGCTCTTACTGGTTCACCCTCTTGCCGCAGTGGGGGCAGTATTCGCCCCAACTCCTGTCAAGAAACCTGCCGCAGTGAGGGCAGCGGTACCAGATCCTATAGAAGATCAGGGCCAGAAGAGCGATCCCTATGCCCGTGAACATCACCGGCTTGCTTTGGATATTACCGCCGATCACCGTCAGCAAAAGCGCCGGCAAAAGGGCGATGAGGAAGATCACCCGGACCTTTTTGGGGGGAATATATCTCATGCGTCTCTCCTCCTTGCGCCACGATCATTCAGCCGTCCAGGCAGGATTGATCCGATAGTAGACCATGTTGTCGGTCCAGACGCCGTCCTCCAACAGATATTTTTCCCGGACGCCCTCCAGCGTATAGCCGCACTTGCGCGCCACGGCCTGGGAGGCCGGGTTGTCCAAATTGATATATGCCTCCAGCCGGTGGAAACCCAGCTTTTCAAAGCCGATGCCCGTCAGGGCCTCCACGATCTCCGTAGCATACCCTTGGTTCCAGTAGTTGTTGAAAACGGTATAGCCGATCTCACCGCACTGGATCTCTCCGCGATACAGCGTCCGGATGTTGCCGTAGCCGATGGCCTGTCCCGTCTGGCGGTGGAATACGTGGAACATGCAGCAGAAATCGTCCTCCGCCTCCCGGCGGCGCCGGTCCAGCATGGCGGCGTACCAGTCGGCTGTCATAAAACCGGTGTCCAGATGACCCTCGTCAAAGCGGTTTCGGGCAGGACCGCTGTTTTCGTACCCGGCCACAAAGGCGGCATAGTCCCGCTCCTCCAAAGGGCGTACGATGCACCGCTTCGTCGTCACTACCACGGGCATTCTCACCGCTTCAGGCCCAACTGGGCCATGATGGCCTCCTCACGCTCACGCATCTGCTTTTTCTGCTCGCCCTCGTCCAGATGGTCGTAGCCCAGCAGGTGCAGTACCGAATGGACCACCAGATAGCCCAGTTCCCGGCGCTCCGAGTGACCGTACTCCGCCGCCTGGGCCTTTACCCGTTCCATGGAAATCGCCATGTCACCCAGGGGCGTTAATCCTGTCATGGGATCGGCGTCGGCATCGTCCACCGGCGGCTCACCCGGCACATAGGAGAAGGCCGGGAAGCTCAGCACGTCGGTGGGAGCATCAACACCCCGCATATCCAAATTGATCTCGTGGATACCCTCATCGTCCGTCAGCAGCACGTCGATCTCGCAGGGCACCGTGACCCCCTCGCAGAGGAGGGCCGTGCGGATGGCCTTGCGGATCAGCGCCACGTTGGCATCAGAGGCGGCGTCCGGAACCGTGGCGGTCACCGGTATACGATGTCTTTTCGCCATTGCGGCCACTCCCCTTTCCAAAACGCTTCTCCTCATACTTGGCATAGGCCTCGATGATCCGCTGGACCATCACGTGGCGTACCACGTCCTGCTGTGTCAACTCGCAGATACCCACACCCTCCACGTCCTTCAGGACTTTCATGGCCTCCTTCAGGCCGCTGACCTTGTCATCCGGCAGGTCGATCTGGGTCACATCGCCGGTGATGACCACCTTGGAACCGAAGCCCATGCGGGTGAGGAACATCTTCATCTGCTCCCGACTGGTGTTCTGAGCCTCATCCAGGATGATGAAGCTGTCGTCCAGCGTCCGGCCGCGCATATAGGCCAGAGGCGCTACCTCGATGTTGCCCCGCTCCAGATACTTCTGATATGTCTCCGCCCCCAGCATGTCAAAGAGGGCGTCGTACAGGGGCCGCAGGTAGGGGTCCACCTTGCTCTGGAGATCGCCGGGCAGGAAGCCCAGGCGTTCGCCGGCCTCCACCGCGGGACGGGTGAGGATGATGCGGTTCACCTGTTTGTCCCGGAAGGCGGCCACCGCCGCAGCCACCGCCAGGTACGTCTTACCGGTACCGGCCGGGCCCACGCCGATGGTGACGCTCTTTTTCATGATCTCATCCACATACTGCTTCTGGCCGATGGTCTTGGGCTTGACGGGCCGGCCCTTGGATGTGATGCAGATCACGTCCTGGGTCAGTTCGCTGATCCGCTCCGCCTGCCCCGACCGTACCAGCCCTATCACATAGCGCACGTGCTGAGGGGTGATGGTCTCTCCCTTGGCGGTGAGGGTCAGCAGAGCCTCCACCGCCTTGTGGGCCAGCATGGTGTCCTCCGGCTCACCGGAGATGACGATCTCGCCGCCCCGGTTGACGATGCTCACCCGGAACTCCATCTCCAGCAGCCGGATATTTTCATCAAAGGAGCCAAAGAGATTGATGGCCTCCTCCATTCGTTCAATGCCGATGCGCTGTTCCATGTACGCGCCTCCTTGTTGTCATTGGTTGATCTCCGCCGTCTCCAGCGGCACACTGACGCCGATCTGCTCCAGACACTCGGCCTTCAGCGTCACCAGCAGGTAATCCCCCTGCCGGGCCGCGGCAAACCGGGTCTCGGTGATGCTGCCATCCTCGTCCAGCAGTTGCTCCAGCCGATGCAGCAGCAAGGCCTCGCCCTCCTGCCGGGCCGCTTCCACGCCCCGGTCGGCGGGCACCGCCTCCCGGGCCGTCCACCGCTCCGTCACCAGCGTGACGGGCAGACGGATCCCGCCTGGCAGCACCCAGGCTTGGTATTGTATTATTTTATCACAATCCGCCGGTGTTACGCTACCCTTTCCGTACAATTTTATGCGATGCTTGCCGAAATCCAGGGCAAAACGGGTCACTGTGCGGCCGGCGGTTCCCTTTCCCGCTGTTTCCACCGGCACCAGAGCCGACAGCTCATGCCAGGTCCGGGCCCAGACGCGGCCCATGCCGTGCATCAGCCACATGTTGTTTTCGCTGCTGCCCACGCCGGAGATCAGCAGCTGCCCGCAGGTGACCGTGCTCCCGGCCATGACCTCCGCCCTTCCGTTGAGCGCCTCCACTCGGGTCACCAGCCCGTCCTGGTTCGCCACCACGTTGGCAGCCACGCTGTCCTGCACGATCTCCGGCGGGCGCCTTCTTTCCACCACCTGCACATGGGCCACGCAGCCCTTCACATTTACCGCCAGCCAGGAAATGTCGTGGAGCTCCAGCAGCACATGGTTGCGCAACTGCTCCTGATTGATGGACAGGCCCCGGCACCCCACGGTCACCCCCTCCCGTTCCAGTGCCCGGAGGATGGTTTCTGTGGGTACGGTGTCGTTTCCCGTCACCTCAAACCCCCAAATGAACAGGTTACTGGCCCAGAACAGGGCGGCAAATATCGCTGCCCCGGCCAGCAGGACATACCGTCGGCGCAGACGCCCCGCCAGTACCGGGATACCCTGCTGCCGCAGGCGCCGGAGTTTTGCGTCCGTCTGTGATGCCACCCGGCGCAGATCCCGCTCCCCTTTGCGGGTGGTGCGCATGGTAAAATGCACCCCGTCCAGCCACCGCACGTCCCAAAACGGGATGCCATGGGCAGAGCACAGGTTCAGCACCCGCTCCGGATAGGCGCTCTCCACCGACAAAAGCACGTTGCCCTGTATGTAATTGACGATCTTCTGGACCATGTTATTCCACCAACTCCACTCTGCCGATGTGCCCGTCGATCCGTAAGTCCGTCTCCGTCATGGCCACCAGCTGTAGCTGCGTGCCGGTGACGCGCACCACCATATTGCCGGCATTGATCTCCACCAGCTCCGTGCTGTAGGACAGTACGCCCCGGTGCTGCTCCATCACCAGTTGGCGGTTGCCCGTCAGTTCCATGACCGGTACCCCGGCGGCGATCCCGCCCGGCAGATCCAACCGCTCCATAGCGTTCAAGCCCGCCGCGGCCCACCTGCTGCGCCCCTCCATATACACCACGTCCTTTCTCCCCCACTCTATGCGTCGGGAAAGGCGAACTTGCCTGTCCGTCATGGCTGCCCCGTCCGGCGCATACAGTTGTCCCAAGGGGTGATAAGATGAAGCGCTATGCCACCGGGGCGATCCTGCTGCTGTTGATGGCGGCTCTGCTGTGGGACAATCAAACCGCCGCCCAAGCCGTTCGGGACGGCCTCAATCTGTGCGCCCGCTCGGTAATCCCGGCCCTGTTTCCCTTTTTCGTGGCGGTGTCTTTCTTCACCGACCTGGGGCTGGCCGACAGTCTGGGCCGCTTTCTCGCTCCGGTGACGGGCCCGCTGCTGGGCTGCTCCGGTGCCGGTTCGGCGGCATTTCTGCTTGGGCTGCTGGGCGGCTATCCCGTGGGGGCGCGGACCGTTGGGGAGCTGTATGCGTCCGGTGCCGTGGATCGGGGCGAGGCGGAGCATCTGCTGTCCTTCTGCAATAACTGCGGTCCCTCCTTTGTGGTGGGGATCGCCGGAGTGGGCTGCTTCCACAGCGCCGTGGCAGGTGTGTCTCTCTACCTCATCCATGTGTCCGCCGCCCTGCTGGTGGCCTGGCTCCGCCGCCATCCCAATGCTCTTCCCGCCCGCCGGACGGTCCGGGCGGCTCCGCCGCCTCTGACCGTGGCTTTCATCCGCTCCGTCACCCAAGGTGCCGAGGCCATGGTCCACATCTGCGCCTTCGTGGTGTTCTTCATGACGGTGCTGCGGCTGGCCGTTCTCCACACGGGTCTGTCCCATCCCCTGCCGCTGGGGCTGGTGGAGCTGACAGGCGGCGTTCTGCGCCTGCCGCCGGACCGTGCCGGCTTTCTGATGGCGGCAGGCCTCATCGGTTGGGGCGGGCTCAGCGTCCATTGCCAGACAGCCGCCGTTCTCCACGGCACGGACCTGTCCCTGAAACCATATCTGGCGGGTAAGCTGCTGCAGGCCGGCATTTCCGTGATCCTGGCCATTCCGGTGAGCCTGTGGCTCTTCTGACAGAAAAAGAGAAGGGATACGCAATGCGCGTATCCCTTCTCTTCTTTGAAACAAATGGGGCTTATCTCTGTCCCTTGTCGTAGGGAATTCCCTCGGCCTTGGGTGCCCGGGACTTCTTGGAGGTAAAGGCCAGAACCACCAGAGAGATGACATAGGGCATCATATTGTAGACCTGGCTGGGGATGTTCAGATTGGCCAGGAAGTTGAAGCCCATGTACACGTTGCTCAGCGCACGGAACAGGCCGAACAGCAGAGCAGCCAGAGCGATGCGGGTGGGTTTCCACTGGCCAAAGATCATCACGGCCAAAGCCAGGAATCCAAAGCCTGCCACACCGTACTCAAAACGCCACTCGGACACACCGGCGGTGATGAACACAATGCCGCCCAGGCCGCCCAGCATACCGGAGATCAGCACACCTGCCCAGCGCATCTTATAGACGTTGATGCCCACGGAGTCGGCCGCCTGGGGATGCTCGCCGCAGGCCATGAGGCGCAGGCCGAACTTGGTCTTATACAGCGTGATGTAGGCAGCCACCAGCAGCGCCAGCGTGATCAGCATGAACCAGCTGAACTCGAAGCTGCCGATATTCACCAGGAAGGCCCGCTTCTCCACCGGATACTGGATGATGGAGGACACGTCGTCGGGATTGGCGGCGGTGTTGATAGCCTTGACGATAACGGTGGCGGCGGCAGTGCCCAGCATGTTCAGGGCCGTACCGACGATGGTCTGATCGGCCTTGAAGTTGATGCAGGCCACAGCCAGCAGGGACGAATACAGCACGCCCACCAGAATGGCGGCCAACACCACCACAATGATCATCAGAATAGCGGGGGCGGTTCTGGGCATATACCGCATGGCCAGTGCGCCGCCCAGGGCACCCATGATCATGACGCCCTCCAGGCCCAGGTTGATGACGCCGGAGTGCTCAGAGAAGCAGCCGCCCAGGGCCACC
>CACZNU010000128.1 GCA_902782615.1 Oscillospiraceae bacterium
AAATAAGATTGATTCCTGCAATTCAATCATTCTGGCTGATTACAAAAGCCCAAAGGGAGGCAACTTCCTTACGAAGTGCCTCCCTTTGGCTGTCCTTTGTTTTTGTTTGCCGACGCCCCGGCCCCGAGAGAAAAAACGGCACAAAAACAGAAAAAACCTATTGTGCCGCCGCCGCACCTTGCGATATAATAAAGCGCGATTGACGACGAACCAAGCGGAGGATAGCATGGAAAAACTCAGAAAGAGAAAAGGGGTTCTGCGCCCACTGCTGAAGCGCTACGCCGGGGCCTATCTGCTAGGTCTGGTCACGCTGCTGGTGGTGGACTATGTGGATCTGTTTGTGCCCAAGCTCATCGGCGAGGCCACGGACGGACTGACCGCCCACACCCTGGATGCTCGGGGCATTCTGCTGATTGCCGGCCGGATCGTCCTGTGCGGTGCGGTGGTGATGTTTGGGCGGTTTTGGTGGCGCCACTTCATCTTCGGCTCCGCCCGGAAGATCGAGCGGACCCTGCGGGACCAGATGTTTGAGAAGCTGGAGACTCTGTCCCAGCGGTACTATAACGCCCACAAGACCGGCGACCTGATGAGCTACTTCACCAACGACCTGGAGGCCGTCCGCATGGCCATCGGCCCGGCAGTGGTGGAAATCTTTGATGCCTCGGTGCTGACGGTGCTGGTGCTGTACCGGATGATGACCTATGTCAGCGTCCAGCTGACCCTCTATATCCTCATCCCCATGGGCGCTATTGCCATCTTCGGCTATTTCTTCGGCGATGTGATCGAGAAGCGCTACGCCAGGATGCAGAAGGCCTTTGCCGACATGAGCGACTACGTGCAGGAGAGCATCTCCGGCGAGCGGGTGGTGAAGGCATTTGTCCAGGAGGAGAAGCAGTACGCCGCCTTCCGCCGGGTCAACGAGAACAAGCGCCGGATCACCATGAGCGTGGTGCGGCTGGACGCCGCCTTCGGCCCGGTCCTCCATTTCCTGGTGGGCCTGACCTACGTGGTGGCTATCCTCATCGGCGGCTATTTCACCATCGTCGGCGACATGACCCTGGGCCGCTTCGTGGCCTTTAACGTGTACATCGGCTCCCTGGTGTGGCCCATGATCGCCCTGGGCGACTGCATCACCATCATCTCCCAGGGCGTGGCCGGCCTCAACCGGATCCACGAGATCCTGGACGAGGAGCCGGATATTGTGGACGCGGCGGAGCCGGACCGGGTGGACAGCCTGTCCGGTCAGATTTCCATCCGGGACATGTCCTTTGCCTACCGGGCGGATCTGCCGGAGGCCCTCTCCCACATCACGGTGGAGGTGACGCCCGGCGAGACGCTGGCCGTCATGGGCCGGACGGGTGCGGGGAAGACCACCCTGGTGAATCTCCTGTGCCGGCTGTATGACATCACCGGCGGCAGCATTACCTTTGACGGCCATTCCATCGACAGGATCCCCCTGCGGACCCTGCGGGAGAATATCGCCTACGTGCCCCAGGACAACTTCCTGTTCTCCGACACGCTGTCCGGCAACATCGCCTTCGGCGCCCTGGAGGCTACGGCGGAGGAGATCGCCGAGGCTGCCCGCCAGGCGGACATCCACGACAACATCATGGACTTTCCCGAGAAGTATGAGACCATGGTGGGCGAGCGTGGCGTCACGCTGGCCGGCGGACAGAAGCAGCGCAGCTCCATCGCCCGGGCCCTGCTGAAGGACAGCCCCATCCTGATTTTGGACGACGCCCTCAGCGCCGTGGACACGGACACGGAGGAGACCATTCTGGACAATCTGAAGCGCCTGCGGGCGGGGAAGACCACCATCATGATCGCCCACCGTGTCTCCACTGTGCAGAACGCCGACCGGATCCTGGTGCTGGACGAGGGCCGTATCGCCGAATACGGCACCCGGGATGAGCTGATGGCGCGCCATGGTATTTTCTACGACATGGTCATCAAACAGCAGCTGGAACAGCAGCTGCTGACGGAAGAATAAGGGGGGTGGATGCGCTATGGCTACGATCAGCGAGGAGAAGCTCTCCTACAACGGCAACGCGTTCACCCGTTTGCTGGGCTACGTGAAACCCTACTGGCAGACCATGGTGGTCTGTACATTGCTGGTGCTGGCGGTGACGGCTCTGAACCTGTACCGCCCCATCCTCATCGGCGACGCCATCGACAATTATATCGAGGGCTACGATCGGCCCTACGGATACGTGTCGGCGGAGGAGGCCCAGGTGGAATTTGACGGACTCCACCTGTCCAAGGATTTTGACGAGGCGGATACCTTCGCCCTCATGGTGTACAGCGGCGAGCGGTACTATCTCATCCGGGATCTGGACCGCCGCCAGACCGACGCCCTGCTGGAGAAGACGGGGGAGGAGCTGACAGACGCCGTGGTATCCGGCGGCGCCATCACCGTGACGGTGGACGGTCAGGACCTGACGGGCCGGGAGCTGTCCCGGGAGGAGCTGGGCATGCTGCGGGGCGCCGACCGCCAGGGCATCCAACGGATCGGCATCCTCTACCTGTTGGTGCTGGTGGTGACGGTGGTGTGCGAGCTGTCGGAGGTCTGGCTCCTGCAGCGCACCGGCCAGAACATCATCTTCGATATCCGGCAGCAGGTCTTTGAGCACGTCCACACCCTGCCTCTGCGGTTTTTTGACACCAACCCCGTGGGCCGCATCGTGACCCGGGTCACCAACGACGTGGAGTCCCTGAACCGGATGTACACCCAGGTACTGGTGAAGCTGTTCAGCAATACGGTGCTCATCGCCGGCTACGCGGTGGTGATGATCCGCATCAACTTCCGCCTGGCCCTGCTGTGCTTCGTGTTTTTGCCGGTGATCTTCGCCCTGACGGTGTGGTTCCGGTCCATGACCCGCAAGGTCTACCGTATCGTCCGCACCAAGATCTCCGCCCTGAACACCTTCCTGTCGGAGAACATCTCCGGCATGAAGCTGATCCAGATCTTCGTGCGGGAG
>CACZNU010000129.1 GCA_902782615.1 Oscillospiraceae bacterium
CTGGAGTAGAGGTTGCCCACGGGCATCTTCACCCCCAGCTCCTTTGCCGCCTCCACGGCGGCCATCAGCAGATCAAAGTCGCAGATGGGGGCGAAGGTGCCGCCCAGCTCATACTGCTCGGCAAAGCTGGAGTTGGTGCAGGCGCCCATGCCGGCCATGACGCTGCCCAGCTCCATGTCCTCCCGCATGGCCCCGGCGGAGCCCACGCGGATGATGTTGTCCACGTCGTACTGGGGGTATAGCTCGTAGGAATAGATCCCGATGGAGGGCATGCCCATGCCGCTGGCCATGACAGAAACCGGCACGCCCTTATAGGTGCCGGTGTAGCCCTGGACGCCCCGGACGTTGTTGACCAGGACGGGGTTTTCCAAGAAGGTCTCGGCGATGAACTTGGCCCGCAGGGGATCGCCGGGCATCAGCACGGTTTTGGCAAATGCGCCCTTGGGTGCGTTGTTATGGGGGGTCATAGTCGTTCCTCCTTATTCATTCATGGTCTTGACCGCCTTGACGATCCGGCTGGTGCCCAGGCGCTGGGCGCCCAGGGAGATAAAGTCCTCGGCATCCTTCAGGTTGGCGATCCCGCCGGAGGCCTTGATCTTCACATGGGGGGCCACGTGGGCCTTGAACAGGGCCACATCCTCCCGGGTGGCGCCGCCTCCGCCGAAGCCGGTGGAGGTCTTAATGAACTCGGCGCCGGACTCACTCACCACCCTGCACATCTCGATCTTCTCCTCGTCGGTCAGCAGGCAGGTCTCAATGATCACCTTCAGCAGACGGCCGTCACAGGCGGCCTTTACGGCCTTGATCTCGGAGAGCACGTCGTCATAGCGGCGGTCCTTGACCCAGCCGATGTTGATAACCATGTCCACCTCGCTGGCACCGTTCTTCACCGCGTCGGCAGCCTCGAAGCACTTGGCGGCGGTGGTGTCATAGCCGTTGGGGAAGCCGATCACCGTGCAGACGGGGATCCTGCCCGCCACATATTCGGCGGCTTGCTTCACATAGGATGCGGGGATGCAGACGCTGGCGCAGCCGTAGCGGATGCCGTCGTCACAGATGGTGCGGATCTCCTCCCAGGTGGCACCCTGGGCCAGCAGCGTGTGGTCCACGCGGGACAGGATCTCCTGCAGTTCAGGTCTCATAAAAACATTTCTCCTTTCGCGGGCAAGGCCCGTAAAATCCGGATAACAATACTAATCTAATTTATTGTACCACGGTTTTTCCCGATTGTCCACACCGCGCGCAGGCAGAAAAAAACAGGGGCGTCTCGCCCCTGTTTTTTCGATTGCACTTAGTCCTCCAGCTTGACAACGTCGGCGTCCGGCGCGTTGCGGCGGATGCTGTCGATGCCGTTGAGACAGGAAGCCTTGGCCTTGTAGCCCTCGCCCACGGCGACGATCTCACCGTTGCGGGCCTTCAGGCGGAAACGGAACTCGCCGGCCTTATCCACATAGACCTCGAACTTGGGATTGGTCACCTTCTCGAAGCCCTCTACGGTCTGATCCTCCAGCTTGGCCTCCACAGCGTTCTTGCGGACGCTCTCGATGCCGCTCAGACAGGCCTTCTCAGTGGTATACACTTCGCTGACGGCGATGACTTCGCCGTTGCCGGCCTTCAGATTGAACACAAAGCCGGTCTTGGTGGGTTTCAGAACGAATTTGCCCATTAGGCGCACCTCTTTTCTCAAATTTCCGCCCGAAGCGGGTGGTTTTCCAATTCTATTTTACACGAAACGACATGCCCGTGTAAAGGGGAATTTTTTACTTTTTGCCGAACAGGTCGCCCAGCTTGTCGCCGACCTTGTCGGCCAGATCGTCCAGGCCAACCTTGTCGGCCAGATCGCCCAGCTTGTCACCCACCTTGTCGGCCAGATCGCCCAGCTTGCCGCCGGCATCCTCCAGATTCAGCTTGGCCTTGATGCCCTCCAGCAGCTCCTTGAACTGCTCATCCGGCAGATCCACACCCAGCAGATCCTCCAGCGTCTTGATGGGCTCCTTGGCAAAGCGCTTGGCCAGGCCGTCATCGGCCTTGATCTTCTTGACCAGCTCGTCGATCTTCGCAATAACATCCATTGGGGCATCCTCCTTTTTCGCGGCTGTTTTTCTTTTTGTCCGCTTTTTTGCATTATAGCACACTACTGTGCAAGAGTGCAAGCCCATATCCTGGAATATCACGGCGCAAAAAACAGGCAGGGCTGCGCCCTGCCTGGTTTTTTATGGGATTCTTACTTGAAGTAACGCTCCAGCAGGCCCTTGAAAGCCTTGCCGTGGCGGGCCTCGTCGCGAGCCATCTCATGGATGGTGTCGTGGAGGGCGTCCAAGTTGTACTTCTTGCACAGCTTGGCCAGGTCGGTCTTGCCCTGGGTGGCGCCGTTCTCGGCGTCCACGCGCATCTGCAGATTCTTCTTGGTGGAGTCGGTGATCACCTCGCCCAGCAGCTCGGCAAACTTGGCAGCGTGCTCAGCCTCCTCCAGGCCGGCCTTCTCCCAGTACATGCCGATTTCGGGATAACCCTCGCGATAAGCCACACGGGCCATTGCCAGATACATACCCACCTCGGAGCACTCGCCCTCGAAGTTGGAGCGCAGACCGGCAATGATCTCCTCCTGGACCTCAGCAGGCACATCGGCGCCGAAGCTCTTGCCAACACCCACCACATGCTCGGCAGCCCAGCTCATCTCGCCGGCCTGGAGCACGAACTTCTCAGCGGGCACCTTGCAGACGGGGCACTGAGCGGGGGGATTCTCACCCTCGAAAACGTAACCGCACACGGAACATACCCATTTCTTCATGATACTTTCCTCCAATTCTGATTTGTTGTTTTGGCAAAACCAATTGCCACGCTTATCGTTTTATATTATATCACATAACCTGTCTGTTTGGAAAGCCCAAATGTCAGATTCTCCCGGCAAATTTGATCTCCGTGCAAAAAAGGACCGCCGCATATGCGACGGTCCTTTTCCTGTTATGTCTGGTGCAGACCTTACTCGGCCTCGGCCAGAGCCTTGGCCTCGGCGATGGCCTTCTCCTGGGCCGCGGCGGGGCAATCCTCGTAGCGGACGAAGTTGAAGGTGAAGGTACCGCGGGACTGGGTCATGGAGCGCAGGTCGATGGCGTAAGAGGTCATCTCGGCCATAGGCACCTCGGCCTCCAGCACGGTCTCACCGTCACCGGTGGGGTTCATGCCCATCACGCGGCCGCGGCGCTTGTTCAGGTCGCCCATCACGTCGCCCACATAGTTGTCGGGAATGGTGACCTTCAGCTCGCCGATGGGCTCCATCAGCACGGGCGTGGCCTCAGGCAGAGCGGCCTTGAAGGCCAGGTTGGCGGCCAGCTTGAAGGCGATTTCGGAGGAATCCACGGGGTGGTAGGAACCATCCACCAGGGTGGCCTTCAGGAACACC
>CACZNU010000130.1 GCA_902782615.1 Oscillospiraceae bacterium
CAGAATAGTTTTTTCGCCGATGGCATGACCGTGGTGTAAATTGGCATAGATTTTGGCATACGACCCCGATTTCAGCCAAAGATTCGCACTCAGATCACTGGATCTTAGTAGAGCTTCGCACCTGCCGGAATGTGAGGATCAACCATCAGAAGATGAAGCTCCTCCTCTTCGCCTTCCCTATGAACGGCGGAGATCAGCATGCCACAGGAATCGATACCCATCATTTTTCGAGGAGGCAGATTTGTGATGGCGATGCAAGTCTTTCCGATGAGTTCTTCCGGCTCACAATGAGCGTGGATACCGCTCAAAATCGTTCGTAACTCTCCAGAACCGTCGTCCAGAGTGAACTTCAAGAGCTTCTTAGACTTCGGAACAGCTTCGCATTCAAGGACCTTATTCTCACATGGAGAAACGCGGCTCACGCTACCTTCGTTACGCAATCTTCACCGCCACGAAATACACCTGTCTCTGGGATCCTGTCTTTGCCGCTTATCTCGCCAAGAAGCGAGCCGAGGGCAAACACTACAATGCTGCCGTCTCCCATGCTGCCAAGAAACTCGTGAGGCTTATTTTTACTTTACAAAAAACGGGGCAGGCCTACCGAGCAGCTGCATAATCCTTCTTTCTGCTCTCTATTTCCGAGCGCCGCAAGACGCTCTGTTTTGTCGCGCCGACTTTGTGCACATTACCAATCTTCAACTTTCCCCATTTTGAGCTTGACTTTTAATAGTTAGTCTCTCACACTCCTGCGATATGGTTTTTCCCGGCATTGCAGGACGGTCCGTTCTCTGCTATAATCGGGGAAATGAACGATTTCGCCGAGGGGAGAGTCGGAAAATGGATATTCTGCAGCACGTGATGGATGCATCTTCTCACGCCATGTTCACCATGGACCGCAACGGGTGCGTGACCCATATCAACCGCCAGGCCAAGGAGCGGTTCGGCCTTTTCAACCATTCCAGCCAGTCCCATCCCGCCGGAAAGCTGGTCACCGGTGATCTGGTGATCATGGCCACATCCGCCATGGGCGTCGATGACGGCAACCTGACGCCCTCCGATCTGCGCAAACTGAACATCGACCCCCATAAGGTGCGCAGCGGAGACCGGATCGTGGCTATCGGGGTATACAATGAGCCCGCCTACAAGCCGGTCTTCAAGGTTCTGCACCGCAGCGAGGGCGGCATTCTCCGGCTGGAGACCGTCTATCAGGGGGTACCCATTCGGGTCTCCATCGAACCGGGCCTGGCGTCAGTGACCGTCTGGGATCTGGAGTATTCCATCCGGTATTTCCGCAGCATCTGCCAGATGGTGGTGGTGGACCGGCACAGACGCCGGGTGCGCTTTTGGGAGGAGAATGGGTATTCTGCCCGGCGGGAGGGCGTCGGCAATCTGCTGCGGGGCGGCTCCTTTGTGGCAAAGAGTCCAGACACTGAAATGGTGGTGGTAGGATATCACTTCCGGGATTTTTTTGAGGGACAGCTCTTTGAAGAACATGTGCGCCAAGTACTCAATGGTGATGTAGAAAAGTATGAGAATCAGGAGTACGAGATCAACGGGTTTGCATTAACCGCCTCCATTCTTCCGATCAAGAGCGACGACGGACAACCGGAGGGCGTCATTGTCAAGTTCCGCAGCATTGCCGATATTCGCACTACCATCATGGAACGCAACGCCGCCATTCAATCGGCAGAGCGCCAGTTCCGGCAGGCAGATGACCTATACAGTGCGGGAGACAATGCGTTTTCCTCGCTCTTTGGCAGTAGCACGACTATGGCCGCGGCCAAAGAGTATGCCTATAAGCTGGCTCGCCTGGACTGCACCATTCTTATCACTGGAGAAAACGGTACCGGTAAAACAGAATTGGCAAACGCTTTGCAACAGATCCAACTCCGTCAAGGGCCGTTTCTCACCATCGATTGCAGCATGCTGACTGGTGATCGAATGGAGCGCATGTTGTTTGGCAGTACCGACAGCGAGAGCGAAGCCGCCTTTCGACGGGCAAACGGCGGGACGATCCTTCTGGAGGAGGTAGGGGAACTTCTTCCTTCTTCTCAGCTGCGACTATTGGACTTTTTGCGAGATAAGCAGTTCTTCCCTCAGGACAGTGACACCCCGGTTCGCGCAGATGTCCGGGTTTTTGCCACCTCTTCGCAGGACCTAAAAGGACTGGTCGACGCCGGCCGGTTTCGGGCGGACCTTTACTATCGGTTAAGTGCATTTCGAGTAGACTTGCCGCCACTCCGGAATTGCCGCGGTGATATTCCATTTTTGATTAACAACCTGATGGAGCAAATACGCCGCAAGTACGAAATGCCGGAAAAGTATCTCTCCGGCGAAGCCTTCAGTCAGATGCTCTCCTATGACTGGCCCGGCAATATTCGTGAAATGGAGAGCGTGCTGGAACGAGCAGTGTCGCTGTCGGAGAGCGATATCATTTACCCAGAGCACATCTGGCAGGAGACCCCCGCACCGCAGGCCACATTGCGCCAGCAGCTAAAATGCGCCGAGCGGCGTATTCTGGAACAGGCCCTGCTCCAGTGCGGCGGGGACAAGCAGAGGGCCATGAAGCTGTTGGACGTCAGCCGCACTACGTTTTATGACAAGCTGAAGGAGCACCACCTGACCTGAGAGATCCGCTGATCCGCACCGGTTCTTTGACCGGTGCGGATCATTTTTGTCCGGATTTTCAGATTACAGTCCGGATTTCCGGATTTTTCAAAAAAATTGACACGCACCGAGGCACTTTTGTACAATGCACTTGACTTGAGGAGATCAATTTCTGTTGATTCTGCTTGGTCCCTTGAGAACACAAGGATGAAACCTCATGAGACGCCGTATACATGTATAGGCAGGAATGGATCGGGAGAGGAGCGGTATATGAAAACACTTATTCAAAACGGCCTGGTCATCGACCCGGCCAACCGCATCTGCGCAAAGCTGAATCTGCTGCTGGACGGCGGGAAGATCGCCGCCGTCACCACCGGAACACCCGCGGCGGACAGGGTGATCAACGCAGAGGGGAAGATCGTCTGCCCCGGTTTCGTGGACATCCACATGCACGAGGATCCGGTGGAGCCTGACGGCAGGCTCTACACCGATGAGGAAAAGTCAATTTTCCACTGCATGCTGCGCATGGGCGTGACCACGGTTTTGGGCGGCCAGTGCGGACTAAACTGCGCTCATCCCGCCGATTATCTGGACATCGTTGACCGGGACGGTGCCGCCGTCAACGTGGCGATGCTGGCCGGTCACGCCTGGTTCCGCGACTATGTGGGTGCCACGAACAAATATGCCCCCACCACGCCCGAGCAGAACAGGCGGATGGCCGAGGAGATCGGCAAGGCTCTGGACCGGGGCGTCATGGGTCTTTCCTACGGGATCCGCTATATTCCCGGCATCAACATGGATGAGATGCTGGCCACAGCCGCGCCCTGCCGGAAGGACGGCAAGCTGATCGCCGCCCACATCCGTTCCGACGCCGAGGAGGTCTTCGACGCGGGACGGGAGCTTTTGGAGACGGGACGGATCATCGGACTGCCCGTACAGGTGTCCCACATCGGATCAATGGCCGGCTTCGGGCAGATGGAGCGTTTCCTGACCATGGTGGATGAATACCGGGCCAACGGACTGGACGTGAGCTGCGACTGCTATCCCTACTACGCCTTTTCCACCCATCTGGGCTCCACGACCTATGACGAGGGGTGGATGGACCGTTACCACTGCGGCTACGACGTCGTGGAACTGTGCGAGGGCAAGTACAAGGGACAGCGCTGCACAAAGGAGATCTTTGATGAGGAGCGCAGAAACAACCCCGACTGCATCACCGTGTGCTATGTGATGAAGAGCGAGGACGTGGACCTGGCCTTTCGGCATCCCAACGTCATGCTGGCCAGCGACGGGATCATGAACCACGGCCAGGGCCATCCCCGGGCTGCCGGAGCGTTTCCGCGTCTGCTCGCTCAGTTCGTCCGCCAGGGAAAGCTGCCGCTCTATGACGCCATCAACCGCATGACCGCCATGCCCGCCGACAAACTGGGTCTCGGCACGAAGGGCCGGCTCAACGCGGGCGCGGACGCCGACATCGTGATCTTCGATCCGGAACGCATCCAGGATCGCGCCACCTTCTCCGAACCCCTGCTGCCCCCCGTGGGTATCGACTACATCCTGATCGGCGGCGAGATCGCCGCCGAAAACGGAAAGATCCTTCATCATCATCTGGGCAGATCTGTCCGGAAATAATTAAGAAAGAGGAGAGGAAAACTATGGAATTCGGTTTTTGGTCAGTAGTTCCCCCTTTGCTGACAATCGTGTTGGCACTCGTCACGAAGAACGTGTTCGTCTCTCTGTTGGCCGGCATCCTCACAGGTTCTCTGGTCCTGGCACACGGCGCGGTCTTCACCGGCCTCAATGAAACCTTCTACAGCTTTATTCACACCTTTGAGAGCAATGGCAACACCATCGTGCTGATCTCCTTCCTGCTCATCGGCGCTCTGATCTATCTGATTGAAAAGTCAGGCGGTATCGACGGATTCACCGAAGTGATGATCAACAAGAGAGCTCTCATCAAGAGCAAACGCGGCGCCAACATCTTCACCTGGCTGCTGGGCATCGTCATCTTCACCTCCGGCTCCCTCAGCTGTATGGTTACGGGTTCCGTGGCCCGCCCCTTCAACGACGCGCTGAAGGTTCCACACGAAAAGTCCTCCTTCCTGATCCACACCACTTCCACCCCATGGTGCGTCCTGTTCCCGCTGAGCGGCTGGCTGGCCGCCATGACCGGCTATCTGACCTCCGGAGGCGTGGCGGAGGATCAGGCGATCTCCACGCTGATCCAGTCCATCCCCCTGAACTTCTACTGCATCATCGCCGTGTTCGGCGCCCTGGCTGTCGCCATCTTCAACATCAACATCGGCCCCATGAAGAAGGCCGAGCAGCGCGCCGAGACCTCCGGTGAGCTGGATGAGCCGGGTCACGGCAGCGCACTGGCTTCCGAGGGCGGCTCCGTCTCCGGCGCCAAGCCCCGGGCCATCAACATGCTGCTGCCCATGGGCGTGCTGATCCTCACCATCCTGGTGGTCCTGATCGTCACCGGCAACGGCAATCCCACCAAGGGCGCCGGCATGCAGGCGCTGCTGTGGGGCTGCATCCTGGCGGTGCTGACCATCTCCATCCTCTGCGTCGCCGAGAAGATCTACACCGTGGATCAGGTCATCACCGAGATGTTCCGTGGCATGGGCACCATGCTCCCGGTAGCGGGCATCCTGCTGTTCGGTTTCACCATGGGCACCCTGGTCAAGGGGCTGGACACCGGCAACTACCTGACCTCTGTCTTTATGGGCCTTCTGACCCCCGCCCTGCTGCCTGCCCTGTCCTTCATCCTCTGCATGATCCTGAGCTTTGCCACCGGCACCTCCATGGGTACCATGGCCATCATGTCCGTCATCTGCCTGCCGATGGCCATCAACATGGGCGTCAGTATCCCCCTGACGGCCGGTGCCGTGTTCGGCGGCTCCATCTTCGGCGATCACTGCTCCCCCATCTCCGACACCACCGTCATGTCCTGCGCCACCAGCGGCTGCGACATCATTGACCACGTCAAGACGCAGCTGCCCTATGTGCTCATCTCCGCCGGTGCCTCCCTGGTGCTGTACGTGATCCTGGGCTTTATCCTCTAAATACCCTGACAAACGTGGTGGACTATGGTACAATAGCCATAGTCCACCACCTTCGGCCTCCTGTCGGATACGGCATACGCCCGACAAACGCCATTCACCTACGAGAAAACAGAAAGGAACACCCTCATGCTTTGTGACAACATCTCTGTGAGCAGGGCCGGACACCTCCTCTTTGCAGGGCAGGATACGCTGGCGCTGGCGCGGCAGTACGGCACTCCGCTCTACCTAATGGATGAGGATAAGATACGCGAGAACTGCCGCGTATATCAGAAAGCATTTCAAAAGCACTTCGGCGCAGGCTCCCGCCCCCTCTATGCCAGCAAGGCCGCCTCGTTCAAGCGCATCTACCAGATCATGGCCGAAGAGGGCATGGGGATCGACGTGGTCTCCAGCGGCGAGATCTGCACCGCCAGCCAGGCGGGTTACGATCTCGCCGGCGCCTATTTTCACTCCAGCAACAAGACGGACGCGGATATCGTATACGCCATGGATCACGGCGTGGGATACTTTGTGGCCGATAACATGGAGGAGATCTCCGCCGTCGAGGCGGAGGCCGCGCGGCGCGGCATCCGCCAGAAGGTCCTGCTGCGCCTGACTCCGGGCATCGATCCCCACACTTACGCGGCCAACTCCACCGGGAAGGTGGACAGCAAGTTCGGCTCCGCCATCGAGACCGGTCAGGCCGAGGAGATCACCGTCTTTACGCTGCAGCAGCCCCATGTGGAGCTGGTGGGGTTCCACTGCCACGTAGGATCCCAGGTCTTCGCAGAGGACGTGTTCGAGCGGGCCGCCAGGATCATGCTGGAGTTCTGCGCCGCGATGCAGCGCAAGTACGGCTACCTGGCGCGTCAGCTGGATCTGGGAGGCGGCTATGGCGTCCGGTATGTAGAGACAGATCCGTACCTGGACGTGGACACCAAGGTCGCCCAGGTGGCGGCAGAGGTACGCCGCGCCTGTGAGGAACTGGAAATCCCCATGCCGGAGATCCACATGGAGCCGGGACGATCCATCGTCGCCAACGCCGGAATGACCCTCTATACCTGCGGCAGCGTCAAGCGCATCCCCGGATACAAGAACTACGTCTCCGTCGACGGCGGCATGACAGACAACGTCCGCTTTGCCCTGTACGGCGCCCAGTATACCTGCCTAAGCGCGGGGCGCATGAACGAGGAACGGGATATGATCGCCAGTCTGGTGGGACGGTGCTGCGAGTCGGGAGACATCGTTCAAGAGAACGTCGCCTTCCCCTCCACCGTCGGCCGCGGTGACATCATCGCCGTGTGTACCACCGGCGCCTATAACTACTCCATGTCATCCAACTATAACCGCCTGCCCCGTCCGGCCGTCGTCATGCTGCGCCGCGGTGAGAGCTATGTGGCAGTCCGCCGGGAAAGCCTGGAGGACCTGTGCCGCAACGATCTGTGACGGGCAGCGCGCGGGAAGTCATCCTGCGCTCTCAGACGCATGAACAGGAGGGTCTTTCTGTGAAGAATCTCGACTCGTTCCCCAGAGTATCCCTCGGCGTATTCCCGACCCCGATCCAGAAGCTCCCCAATATCAGCAGACTGCTGCACACCAACGTCTACGTGAAACGGGACGACCTGACCGGGCTGGGCCTGGGCGGAAACAAGACCCGCAAACTGGAATACCTCATGGCCGACGCGAAGGAACATGGCGCGAAGCTGGTTTTTACCACGGGCGGCGCGCAGTCCAACCACGCCATGCTGACAGCTGCCGCAGCCGCGCGGCTCGGGATGGAGGCGATTCTCATCCTGAAGAAGCGGGGTGTGACAGAACGGGTAGGAAACCGGTTGCTGGAGCACCTGATGGGGACGGAAGTCATCTTCCTGGATACCGACAGTTATGCGGACGTCTACGACGAGATGGACCGGATCGGCGCCGAGCGCGGCGTTCCGTATTATAAGATCCCCTGCGGAGGCTCCAATGCGATCGGGACCCTCGGCTACGTGAGATGTGCCCGGGAGATTAGCGAGCAGGGCATCCCCTTTGACCACCTGATCTGCGCGGAGGGAAGCGGCGGCACAATGGCAGGCCTCGCCCTGGGAGCAAAGCTGTTTCTGCCCGGGACGAAGGTCCACGGGATGATGGTCGATACGGATCCGTTCGACGTGATCACGCCGGCATTGATGCGGGAGACGGCCGCACTTCTTGAAGCAGATGTTCGGATCGGAACGGATGACTTTGATCTGCGCGATATGTGCGGTCCCGGATATGCCGTTGCCTCCGAGGAGGGAAACGCAGCCGTGAGGCTCATGGCCGGGCAGGAAGGGCTCTTCCTAGATCCGGTATACACCGGAAAAGCCTTTGCCGGGCTGCTGGATATGGCAGAAGAGGGCGCGTTCAGGGAAACGGATCGGGTCCTGTTCCTGCATTCCGGAGGTGCCGGGGGCCTGTTTGCGGTCGGCACATGAAAAGAAAAAGGTTCTATAATGAATGTTGGGGTAGCGAAGCCGAAAGGCTGAGCTACACCCAACATTTTTTCTTCTATTGAGAGAAAAAGGTAGAGCATAGAGAAAAAAACCTTTAAGATTAATGTACCCCTACACAAACAGAAAGGAAATTCCCTACGTTATGGGAACCTGTCAGAAGAATGTCCGAAAACAAAAAAGAGACCCACTACCGTATGATAGTGAGTCTCTTGAGGATTGACGATGATTTATGCCATTCCATGAGGAATCGCATATTATTGCCTTCCGATTTGGAGATCGAAAGGTGATTTTTGGTGACTAAACTGGTGATTCGAGCCGATTTTGGCCCCCAATCAATACAGCTTTGCGCCTGCCGGAATGCTCGGATCGACCATCAGTAGATGCAGCTTTTCTTCTTCGCCTTCCTTGTGAACGGCGCTGATCAGCATACCGCAGGAATCAATGCCCATCATCTTTCTGGGCGGAAGATTCGTGATGGCGATGCAGGTCTTTCCGACCAGCTCTTCCGGCTCATAATAGGCGTGAATACCGCTTAAGATGGTGCGATCAGTGCCGGTTCCGTCGTCCAAAGTGAACTGAAGGAGCTTCTTGCTCTTGGGAACGGCAACGCAGTCCTTGACCTTCACGGCACGGAAATCGGACTTGGAGAAGGTCTCGAAATCGACGAGATCCTCAAACAGCGGC
>CACZNU010000131.1 GCA_902782615.1 Oscillospiraceae bacterium
ATGGAGTAATCCATGGTGACGGCCAGCTGCAGCACTGCCGCCAGAGCCTTGGTGATGTAGGAGATCTCACCGAGAAACACGTTGGTTCCCATATTGTAAAGAATGGTGATGCCGATGCCGGCCAGGAACACCAGCGGCACCAGCCAGGAGTCGGTCAGCAGCTCCATGGCGGCCAACGCGCACAGCACGGCGATGCCCACGTAGATGGGCTCCTCCCGCTCGCACAGGTTCTTCAGGTCCGTCACCAGCGCGGAAATGCCGGAGACGAAGCACTGCTTGCCGCAGACGGAGCGGATCTCCTCGATGGCCTCAATGGTCTCGTCTGCGGAGGACGAGGTGTCGAAGAACACGGCAATCATGGTGGCGTCGCCGTTGACAAACACGTCCCGCAGCTTCTGGGGCAGCATCTCCTTGGGGATGCTCAGATCCTCGATGCTGTCGTACCACAGGGCGCTGTCCACGTGGGGGACCTGCTCGATCCTCGAGCGCAGAGCAGCCACGTCTCTGTCCTCCATGCCTTCCGCCACGATGAAGCTGAAGGCCCCCTTTCCGAACTCATCCATCAAAATATCCTGCCCGCGCATGGTCTCGATGTCCTCAGGCAGGTAGGTCAGCATGTCGTAGTTGATGCGGGTGGACTGCATCCCCAGCCAGGCCGGGATCAGCAGCGCCAGCGCCAGGATCAAAATCGGCAGACGCAGCTTGACGACTGTCTTTCCGAATTTGTACATCAAATTGCCTCCTCTCACGCAAATGACCATTGGTCATTTCACTGTATGCAGTTGTAGCACAAAAATGACCAGCGGTCAACCCCTCCTGAGGCATTTTTTGACCAGCGGTCATTTTTTCAGCGGTATGCACAAAAAACATTTCTGACTGCCGGTCATTTTTGTGTTTGACATCTTCCGCCCGCCACGGTACAATACAGGAAAAGAGATCACATAAGAGACAGGAGTGGGGAAACAGATGAGCCGGGTGGAGGAAAACAAGCTTCTGAAAAAAAACAACCTGATGAACACGGCCTTCCAGCTGTTCACCAGCCAGGGCCTTGCCAAAACGTCCATCTCCGACATTGTCGAGCGGGCCGGTGTGGCCAAGGGCACGTTCTATCTCTATTTCAAGGATAAATACGACCTCCATGAGAAGCTGGTGATCCACCAGTCGGAGCAGCTGTTCCAGCACGCGCTGGAGCAGTCCGGCTATCAGAACGCGGAAACCAGCGCCGACAAGCTGATCGCCATCATCGATGACATCCTTTACCAGCTGCAGAAGAACCCTCTGCTCCTGCAGTTCATCAACAAGAACCTCAGCTGGGGCGTGTTCCGCCGGGCCATCAACAAGTGGGAGCCGGACTATCCCGCCATTTTTGAGGAGATCCTGGGCACCAGTCCCGCCGACCGCAAGACGCTGGAGATCGAGGTATACACCATTCTGGAGCTGGTGGGCTCCACCTGCCACAGCGTGATCCTCAACAGCGATCCGGTGGGTCTGGACACGTATCTGCCCTATCTGCACCGCTTCATCCGGGCCATCATGGCCGGCTTTGCGGCCGGATAAGGGGCTGGAAAGGCGCTCCATCGGATCCGCGGCACACAGCATGACGGCATAAAAAATGGTGCAGCCCCGAAAGGCTGCACCATTTTTGCTTTATTTGCGGCGCGTCGATACGCCTTATTTGCCGTAATAGATCCGCTGGATCATGTGAACGGTGGTGTTGCCCACGTTCTCGTAGCGGCAGGGCTGGCTGCCCCGAAACGTCAGGCTGTCCCGGTTCTCCAGGCGGTATCGCTCCTCCCCCACCCGGACCTCCAGCACGCCGGACAGAACAGAGATATACACCCGGCTGCCGGGGATCTGATCCGGCAGGTCATAGCCGCCGCCGATGAAGATGTCCAGCTGACAGCTCTCGCTCCGGCTCTCGGTGTCAAAGGGAAACAGAGAATAGCGGATGACCCGCCCCTTCTCCAGCCGCTGGCCCGGCATATCCATGCCCCGGTGGAGGGTGTCCGGCAGCTCGCCCCGGTGCTCCACCAGCTCCGTCAGGGACACGTGGAGGCCCTGGGCGATCTTCTCCAGCACCGCCACGGTGGGATTCACCATACCCCGTTCGATCTGGCCCAGCATGCTCTTGGACACACCGGTCAGCTCCGCCGCCCGGTCGATGCTCAGCTTCTGGGTCTTGCGGATGCGGCGGATGTTCTCCGCCACGGCGTTGACGACTTCCACGGCTCGTTCCTCCATTATCCTGTTCTTTTCGATTAGTATATTAGTCCAATCGGGCGGTTGGTGTCAAGAGGTTTTTCCGAACCGGCACAAAAAATCCCGCAGAGCAGTCTGCGGGATCTTTTTGCAGGCAGATTGGGCTTACGCCCGCTTCCACTTGGCGCCGCCGGGCACGTCGGTGATCTCGATGCCCCGGGCCTTCAGCTCGTCCCGGATGCGGTCGGCCTCGGCAAAGTTCTTGGCCTTCTTGGCGTCGGCGCGCTGGCGGATCAGCGCCTCGATCTCGGCGTTCTCCTCACCGCTCTCGCTGATGACGGTGAAGCCGGCGGCGGCAGGGGCGGCGGTGGCCGCCTGCTGGGCGCGCTGGGCGGCGGCCTTCTGGCAGAGCTTCAGGCCCAGCACCGTATCCACGGCCTCCACGGCGGCCCACTTGGTGGCGCCGTTGGTCTTGGCCTTCAGAATATCGTACAGGGTGGTGACGCCGTTGGGGGTGTTCAGGTCGTTGTCCATGGCCTTTTTGAACTTCTCCTTCAGCTCGGACAGCACCGCCTCATCCACCGCTCCATCCTTGGGATCCAAGGACGCCAGGCGGGCCACCAGCTTGTTGTAGGCCACCACGGCGTTGTCCAGATTCTCCCAGGTGAACACCAGGCTCTTGCGGTAGTGGCTCTGGAGGCAGAAGAAACGGTAGGTCAGGGGATCGTAGCCCTTCTCCTCCAGCAACGACACGGTGAGAAACTCGCCCTTGGACTTGCTCATCTTGCCATCGGTGGTGTTCAGATGGGCCACATGGGCCCAGTGGGTGCACCAGGGGTGGCCCAGATAGCTCTCGGACTGGGCGATCTCGTTGGTGTGGTG
>CACZNU010000132.1 GCA_902782615.1 Oscillospiraceae bacterium
CAGACTGAGGTCGCCGGGAGTGGCTGCGAGGGTCGGAACGGTGAAGCATTCGCGCATCCGGGAGACGGTGGTGCGGCGTCCGCGCATCAGGTCGCCGAGACGCTGCACGATCACGCCGCCGCCGAGCATGTTGGACAGGCGGGCGATGCTTTCACCGTACCCGTTGCTGTCTTTGAAGGGCTCGGAGAAATGCTTGGCCACCAGCAGAGCAAAGTTGGTGTTGTCGGTGTGAAGGGAGGGGTCCTCATAGCTGTGGCCGTTGACGGTGACGATGCCGTTGGTGTTCTCGTTGACCACCACGCCGTGGGGATTCATGCAGAAGGTGCGGACCTTATCTTGGAACTTCTTTGTCCGGTAGACAATCTTGCTCTCGTAGAGCTCGTCGGTGAGATGGGCGAAGACCTCATAGGGTAGCTCCACCCGAACGCCGATGTCCACCCGGTTGGAGCGTGTGGTGATCTGCAGGTCGCGGCACACGCTCTCCATCCACTTGCTGCCGCTGCGGCCTACGGAAATGATGCAGTAGCGGCCCTCAAAGTCGCCCTTGTCGGTGGTTACCCGGTAGCCGATGTCAGTCTTTTCCACGGAGCGCACCGGCGTGTCGAAGAACAGATCCATCCGATCCTTCAGTTTGGCGTAGAGATTCTCCAGCACCACGTAGTTGATGTCGGTGCCCAGGTGGCGGACGCTGGCATCCAGCAGATGCAGGTCGTTCTCCAGGCACAGCTTCTTGATGGGGGTGTTGCCGGTGGAGTAGAGCTTGGTACCGGCGCCGCCGCACTGCATGTTGATCTCATCCACGTACTCCATCAGCTCCAGGGCCTTCTTCTTGCCGATGTACTCGTGGAGTGTGCCGCCGAATTGGTTGGTGATGTTGTATTTGCCGTCGGAGAAGGCGCCGGCGCCGCCGAATCCGTTCATGATGGCGCAGGTGGGGCACTTGATGCACGACTTCACCCGTTCGCCGTCGATGGGGCATTTGCGGCGGTGCAGATCGTGTCCCGCCTCAAAGAGGGCAATTTTGGCGTCGGGCTTCTTTTCCAGAAGTTCGTAGGCGGAGTAAATGCCGCCGGGGCCGCCGCCGATGATGAGAATATCGTATGCCATATAGGTAAACCTCCTTATGTACAGGTGTATGCGCATAATACATAATTATATTATATCTGGAAAGGAGGCAGAGGGCAATCCTTTTTTCCTAATGGCAGGTATTTTGGGCGATCTCGTCTTGAGAAAAGGGGAAAAACATGGTAAGATACAAAAAACGATGAAAGGGAGCCTTGCCATGAGCCGCGCCGATGAGATCTTCCGGCAGAACTGCCGCGATATACTGGACCACGGTGTGTGGGATACCGACCGGGAGGTCCGACCCCGCTGGGAGGACGGGACGCCCGCCCACACAGTGAAAAAATTCGGCATCGTCAACCGTTATAACCTGGCGGAGGAATTTCCCATCCTCACGCTGCGCCGGACTTACTGGAAGACGTGTATCGATGAACTTCTGTGGATCTGGCAGATGAAGTCCAACAATATCCACGATCTGCGGGGCCACATCTGGGACAGCTGGGCCGACGAGACCGGCTCCATCGGCAAGGCCTACGGCTATCAGCTGGGGGTGAAGCACCACTACCCCGAGGGCGACATGGACCAGGTGGACCGGGTGCTGTACGACCTGAAGCACAATCCCGCCAGCCGCCGGATTCTCACCAATATCTATAACTTTGAGGATCTCCATGAGATGGCCCTCTATCCCTGCGCCTATTCCATGACCTTCAACGTCTCCGGAAACACCCTCAACGCCATTTTGAACCAGCGATCCCAGGACATGCTGGCGGCCAACAACTGGAACGTAGTGCAGTACAGCGTCCTGGTCCACATGATGGCCCAGGTCAGCGGACTGCGGGCGGGCGAGCTGGTCCACGTCATCGCTGACGCCCACATCTATGACCGGCACGTGCCTATCGTCGAGAGGATGCTGGAGAGGGAGACACGTCCGGCACCGAAGTTTGTGATGGATCCCTCCGTCACTGATTTCTATGCCTTTACCCGGGACAGCTTCCACCTGGAGGGCTATGATCCCCAGCCCTTTGAAGAAACCATCCCCGTGGCGATTTAGCTGCTTCGCCCAAAGCCTGCGGATTTTGGGCAAGGAGAGTTCCGCAGGCCGCTGCGACGCCTCGCGCCGCTCGACACTTGCGGCCTGAGAGGCGTTTTTCTGACGCACATGTCGTCAGAAAAGTGATTAAGATGATTGTAGCATGGATGCAGAGTGATTTTTGAGAGGGTGATTTCCCATGCAGGCCATTGTCAACGTAACGGAAAACTGGGCCATCGGCCGGGAGAACCGGCTGCTCTTTCCCCTGAAGGCCGATTTGCGGCGATTCAAGGAGCTGACCATGGGTCACGCGGTGGTCATGGGCCGAAGGACGCTGGAGAGTCTGCCGGGGAAGAAGGGCCTGCCGGGTCGGCGAAACCTGGTGCTGACCACCAATCCCGACTTTACCGCCCCCGGCGTGGAGGTAGTTCACACGCCCCTCCAGGCAGTGTTCGCCACCGGGACGGAGGACTTCTGCATCGGCGGCGAAAGCGTCTATCGTGCGCTACTGCCGGCCTGTGACCGGGTGTTCGTCACAAAGGTGCTGGCAACGGTGGAGGCGGACGCTTTCTTCCCCAATCTGGACGAGGATCCCCGGTGGCGGATCGAGTCCGAGAGCGAGGTCATGGAGGAAAACGGCGTCCGGTTCCAATATGTGGACTACGTGAGAGTAGACGAGGAATAAGAGAAGGGAGGTGCCGGCCGGCGCCTCCCTTTTTATGGTCCGAAAAACAACCGCACCGCCAGGGCCGCAGCCACAAAGCCGGTCAGGTCTGCCGCCAGGGCAGCGGGAATGGTGTAGCGGGAACGACGGATGCCGGCGGCACCGAAATAGACCGCCACCGTGTAGAAGGTGGTCTCCGTGCAACCCATCATCACCGCGGCCACCCGGCCTACATAGGAGTCCGGCCCGTGGCGGGCGATCAGTTCTCCCGCTACCGCCAGAGCGCCGGAGCCGCTGAGAGGGCGGACCAGCAGGATGGCGGTAGTCTCCGGCGGAATGCCCAGCTTTTCCAGAACTGGGGAAACCAGACCGGTGAGAGCATCCATGGCGCCACTGGAGCGAAACATGGAGACCGCCGTCAGCAGGGCAACCAGAGAGGGCAGGATCCGCACGATCATCGACAGGCCTTCCCCGGCCCCGGCGGTGAGGGCGCCGTAGACGTCCACTTTTTTCCACAGGGCATACCCCCCCAGAATAGCAAGCAGAAGGGGAACCACCAGCGAGGTCAGCGCCATGTCACCACCTCCAGAGCCGACTCAGCAGGCGGGCGGCCAACAGACCCGCCCCCACCGACAGCACCGACGAGAGCCAGACGGCGGGGAGGATGTCAAAAGGCGCGGCGCAGCCGCAGGCGGAGCGGAGACTGGCCACGGTGGTGGGCAGCAGCTGGATGGAGGCGGTGTTCAGCACCACCAGACGGCACAGCTCGTCACTGGCGGTGCCGTCGCAGCCCCGGGCCATGGCCTGCGCCGCCCGGATCCCCGGCGGCGTGGCGGCGTTGCCGAGACCCAGCAAATTGGCGGAGAGATTGGCAGAGACGGCGGCGAGAGTTTCACTGTCCCGGCTGGCCCGGGGCAGCAGCAGGCGCAGCAATGGATGGAACAGGCGGGCCAACGCTGCCGCCAGACCACAGCGATCCATCAGCTCCATTACACCCGACCACAGGCACAGGGCACCGGCCATGCCCACCGCCAGCTCCACGGCGGATGCCGCCCCCTCCATGGCGGCCCGGCTCACCGCGGGCAGGGTGCCTTGCACTATCCCGTATACCACGGATATTCCCACCAGAATTGTCCAGACCCACGCCATAGCCATGCGATCACCTGTCCTTTCCGTGCAGTATATGACAGGCTGTTAGCGGTTATTTGTGAAAGAATCTCGGATTTTGTCGAATTGTAGTTGACAAATGAGAAAAACTATTTTATTATTGGGAATGAAACGGAGAGAAAATCGGGAAGGTTTTCGTGGTTTATAGAGGAGAAGAATTGTGAAATCGACTGGAATCGTGAGAAGGGTGGATGAACTGGGCAGGATCGTGCTGCCGATCGAGCTGCGCCGGACGCTGGACATCGCCGAGAAGGACGCGCTGGAGATTTACGTGGAGGGTTCCTCCATCATCCTGAAGAAGTACCGTGCCAGCTGCATTTTCTGTGACAGCACCAAGGACGTGACCACGTTCAAGGGCAAGAACATCTGCCCCAAGTGTCTGCGGGAGCTGCAGAGCAAGTAAAGATCAAAAAGTGAGGAGCACTCCGCCGGAAAACGGCGAGGTGCTCCTTTTTTTGATCGTTCAGGCGTGAAGCGCGGCGTCGTAGAGCTCGTTACGGTTCAGCCCGGTATCGTCTGCCACCTGGCGGACGGCATCCTTCATCCGCATGCCGTCGGAGCGAAGACGCAGTACCATGGCCACCCCCTCCTCCAGCGTGACGGCGGGGCCGTCGGGCCGCTCCGCGCCGCCTACCACCAGTACGTACTCACCCCGGGGCTCGTTGGTCCGGTAGTAATCCGCCGCGGCACACAGGGTGGTGCGCACCGTCTCCTCATGGAGCTTGGTCAGTTCCCGGCAAAGCGCCACAGGCCGGTCACCAAGCAGCTCCGCCATATCGGCCAGGGTGGCGCGCAGCTTGTGGGGCGCCTCGTGGAATACCATAGTCCGCTGCTCACCGGTCAGCTCCGTCAGCCGGGCGCGGCGCTCGGAACGATTGGCGCTGAGAAAGCCCTCGAAGGTGAAGCGCCCGGTGGGGAATCCCGACACCGCCAGCGCCGTGATGGCGGCGCAGCAGCCGGGAATGCTTTGAACGATGATGCCGTTCTCCGCGGCCAGACGTACCAGATCCTGGCCGGGGTCGCTGATGGCCGGCGTGCCGGCGTCGGTGACCAGGGCACAGGTCTCGCCCCCCAGCAGGCGCTGGACAATGACCTGTCCCGCCACGGCGCGATTGTGCTCATGGTAGCTGACCAGGGGCTTGTGGATGTCAAAATGGTTCAGCAGCTTCAGGGATACCCGGGTGTCCTCGGCGGCGATGAAGTCCGCCCGGCGCAGGGTCTCCACCGCCCGGGGCGAAAAATCGCCCAGATTGCCAATGGGGGTGGCTACCAGATACAGCATACCTGCCATGATCATTCTCCTATCTGTCGCGAAAATAGATCCGATTTATCTCCGGCGTATCGTGTCCGTCAGCGTCCTTCAGCAGCAGCGGAGGCTCCACCGTCAACCCCGCTCTGCCGTCCTTGCGGCACTCCAGCAGCAGGAGGGATGGTGCCGCATCGGCACGATACTGCACGAAGCGCAGCCGCTTGGGCTCCAGACGGTGCTGCAGCAGCAGAACGAAAAGCTCCGCCATACGGCCCGGCCGGAACACCAGGGAGAACCGCCCGCCGCTGTGCAGCAGATGCCCCGCCGCGGCACAGACATCCGCCAGGGTACAGGAGATCTCGCTGCGGGCAATGCCCCGGCCGGGGTCCGGGGATACGGCGCCGCTGTCGGCGCTGAAGTAGGGGGGATTGGCCACCACTCCGTCAAAGAAGCCCCGGGGCAGAGCGTCCCGCTGCCGCAGGTCCTGCTGCAGCACGCAGATCCGGTCGGTAAGGCCATTGAGTTCGGCGCTGCGGCGCGCCAGATCGCAGGCCGCCTTCTGGATCTCCACACCGGTGACGGAGAGTTCCGGTTGTCTGGCCAGCAATAAAAGACCCAGCAATCCCGTGCCGGCACCCAGATCGCAAATCCGGTCGCCCCGTCGGGTCCGGACAAAACCGCCCAGCAGAAAGGTGTCGGTGGAGGGCCGGAACAGAGTGTCATCAAAGAGAAAGGTATATCCCCCCGGCCACAGTTGATCGATCCGCTCCATGCGCTCACCCCCGAACGGTATTGTAGCATAGCCGCCGGGAAAAGACCAGCGGAAAAAGAAAAAGCGGCCCCGGAGAGGGTCGCAGAGCCGGATCAAAAAGATAGTTACAACTAACCAAACTCCTAAAAAACACCGGACCGGAGGTCCGGTGTTCGTGCGCACGATGTATGTATCTGATTACTCAGCGGGGCTGATAGCGCCGTTGGGGCAGGTATCGCTGCAAGAACCGCAGTCCAGGCAGGCACCGGCATCGATCACATAGGAAGTATCGCCCTGGGAGATAGCGCCCACGGGGCAAACATCTGCGCAAGCGCCGCACATCACGCAAGCGGAACCAATCTGATAAGCCATAGTTAGCACCTCCGTCTTTTAGATTTGGCATTGTCATTGTAACATGAATATTTCAAAATGCAAGACCCAAATCCATGAAAAATCTGTAAACGATGGGGATTTTTCCGGTATTCAGCCAACTCAACCAAAGGGAAATTGACACCCCTGCGCCGGTATGATACAATCCCAGCGGGATTGGGACGGGAATGACCGTTTGCTGCGACACGAGGAGGAGAGGAACATGGTAAAACTGCGTTAACCGGATCGAAAGCAACAACCATATCGTCATAAAAAGGAGTATCAGACAAAGGTAATTTCTATGGAACAACAACCCCATAGCGTGAAGAATCCCCTGTGGACAAAGGACTTCACTATCATCACGGTGGGTAGTGTGATCTCCATGCTGGGCAGTGTCTTGTCGGGCTTTGCCATGAGCCTGCTGGTTTTGGATTACACCAGTTCCACCTTTCTTTTTGCCGTCTATAACGTGCTGTACATGCTGCCTCACGCGGTGATGCCGGCACTGTGCGGCCCGTTTCTGGACCGATTTTCCCGGCGCAAGACTATCTATATGCTGGACTTCATCACCGCCGGACTGTACGTGGTCATGGCGCTGGTGTTTGCCGGCGGCTATTTCAGTTTTACCCTGCTGGCCATCTTCTGCGTGACCATCGGCATCATTGGCAGCGTCTACCGGGTGGCCTACGACAGCTTTTATCCCCTGCTCATCACTGAGGGCAACTACTCCAAGGCCTACTCCGTGGCCAGCACGCTGGAGACGCTGACCATGGTCATGACCCCTGTTTCCGCCCTGGTCTACAACAAACTGGGCATCGTGCCGCTGTTTCTATTCGACGCGGTGACCTACCTGGCGGCGGCCATTATGGAGACCCGGATCACCGCCCGGGAGGACTACATCGACCAGCAGAAGGCAAACCGCACCGAGGAACGGATGGGCCGCCAGATGGTGGCTGATTTCAAGGAGGGCATGCGCTATCTCTGGAGCGAGAAGGGCCTGCTGGCGGTGGCTGTGTACTTCTGCTTCTCCGCCTTTGCCAGCGGAGCCTCCGAGACGTTGGATCTGCCCTATTTCAAATCCACTTTTACCAATGGTGAGTATATCTTTATGGTGGTGTGGGGTATGGCCTCCATCGGCCGGGCCATCGGCGGCGGCATCCACTACAAGCTGCGCCTGCCCAAGGAGAGGAAGTACGGCATCGCCCTGATGGTGTATATCGTCATCAACCTGCTGGAGGGCACCTATCTCTATACGCCCATCCCGGCCATGATGGTCATGTGCTTCATTACCGGCATTCTGGGCGTCACCTCCTATAATATACGCATCTCCGGTACCCAGCGCTATGTGCCCCACGAGAAGAAGGGCCGCTTCAACGGCGCCTTCGGCACCATCGAGACTATCGGCATGGTGGCCGGCCAGCTGATTGCCGGCGCCTTGGCGGAGTTCCTGCCCATCCGGGGCATCATCAGCGGCATCATGGGTGTGACTGTGGCGGCGGCGCTGGTGTTTATTGGCGGCAACAGGGAGGCCGTGTCCCGGATCTACAACACGGAAGACTAAAGCAAACATTGTCCGGCACCCCGGCGCGTTGATTGCGCCGGGGTGCCTTTTTTCGCCGTTCACAAATTGTTTTCAAATTGGTCAAAGAAAGTCAAAATATAACTATTGACATTTGGCGGGAGGAGGCATATTATATAGTCAAAGATCAAAGAAAGTCAAAGTCAGACTTTGGCTTGGCAAGAGGAGGCAGGCAGCCATGGGTATCACAGATATTATAGCCGGGTTCATCCAGTCGGAGCTGGAGGATCACGGCGGCGCGCTGGAACTGCAACGCAGCGACCTGGCGCAGCGGTTTGGATGCGTCCCCAGCCAGATCAACTACGTGATGTCCACCCGGTTTTCACCGGAACGGGGCTACATCGTAGAGAGTCGGAGGGGCGGCAACGGCTATATCCGCATCACCCGGGTACAGGTAGACAGACAGACGTTGTTGATGCACGTCATCAACACCCTGGGCGATGAACTGGATCTGAACAGCGCCAGGGCCATCGTCAACAATCTGGTGGAGTCGGAGGCGATAGACGCCATGGTGGGGCGGGCGCTGCTCAGCGCCATTGGAGACAGTGCCCTGCGCACTGTGCCCCAGCAGTACCGGGGTGCTATCCGGGCCGACATCACCAAACAGGTTTTGATCCATCTGGTTTGAAATACGCAAAAGGAGGACATCATCATGAAATGTCAACACTGTGGAATGAACGACGCAACATTTTATTATAGAAGCAACGTCAACGGGCGGGTCACGGAGCAGCATCTGTGCGCCGACTGCGCCGCGAAGCTGGGCTATAGCGACAGCCTGCGGCCCGCCGGATTCTTTGATGACGACTTCTTTACCCGTCCCTTCCGGCTGTTTGAGCCGCTGTTCGGCGGTCTGGGCAGCCGTCTGCTCACCGAGTTCCCCGAGCCGGTGGACGTGACGGAGCAGGCCCGCACCGCCGTGGCGGAGCAGGAAAAGCCCCAGGCAGGCCTGGTGGACGGGGCGGAACAGGAGCGGCTGCAGAAGGAGCGGCAGCGCAACGCCCTGCGCAACCAGATGCAGACCGCCATTGAGACGGAAAATTTTGAGGAGGCAGCACGTCTTCGGGATGAACTGAAGAAGCTGGCCTAAAAGGAGGTTTGGACCATGAACGAGAATAAATTCACACCCCGTGCGGAGGAAGCCCTGCGCCTGGCGCAGGAGGCGGCCCAGGAGATGGGCCACGGCTACGTGGGCACCGAGCATCTGCTGCTGGGTTTGCTGCGGGAAGAGGAGGGCATGGCCCACCGTGTCCTCACCGAATACGGCATCACCGATGAGATGGTCTGCTCCATCCTGCAGCGCAGCGTGGGCCACGGGCTCAGCGGCGCGGCACCCAGCCAGGGCCTGACGCCCCGGGCCAAGGGCGTGGTGGAGCTGGCTGTCAGCGAGTCCATGCGCGGCGGCGCCGGCTATATCGGTACCGAGCATCTGCTGATGGGCATTCTGCGGGAGGGCAACAACATGGCTCTGCGGATCCTGCACACCGTAGGCGTGGATCCCCGGAAGATGTACGCCACCATCCAGCAGAAGATCAGCCAGACGCCCCACACCGTCACCAGCGGTGCCTCTACCCCCAACAAGGAGGACAAGAAGGGCAAGACGCTCTCGGAGTTTACCCGGGATCTGACCGAGGCCGCCCGGGACGGCAAGCTGGACCCGGTGATCGGCCGCGAGGACGAGATCCAGCGTGTGATCCAGATCCTGTCCCGCCGCACCAAGAACAACCCCGTGCTGATCGGCGAGCCCGGCGTGGGCAAGACCGCCATCGCCGAGGGACTGGCCGAGCGCATTGTGGCCGCCGACGTGCCCGAGGAGCTGCTGGATAAGCGGATCCTCTCTCTGGATCTGAGCGGCATGGTGGCCGGCACCAAGTACCGGGGCGAGTTCGAGGAGCGCATCAAGAATACCCTCAACGAGGTGAAGAGCGCCGGCAACGTGATCCTTTTCATCGACGAGCTCCATACCATCGTGGGCGCCGGCAGCGCCGAGGGCGCCGTGGATGCGGCCAATATCCTCAAGCCGGCCCTGAGTCGGGGCGAGATCCGGGTCATTGGCGCCACCACCCTCAATGAGTACCGCAAGTATATCGAGAAGGACGCCGCCCTGGAGCGCCGCTTCCAGCCCGTTACGGTGGGCGAGCCCACCCCGGAGGCCAGTATCGAGATCCTGAAGGGCCTGCGGGACAAGTACGAGGCGCACCACAAGCTGACCATCACCGATGAGGCCATCGAGGAGGCAGTCATGCTGTCCCACCGGTACATCAATGACCGCTTTCTGCCCGACAAGGCCATCGACCTGATGGACGAGGCTGCCTCAAAAGTGCGCATGGCGGCAGAGACCGCCTCCCCGGACCTGAAGTCCCTGGAGGAGAAGATCTCCACGCTGCACCGTGAAAAGGCAGAGGCCATTGCCGCTCAGGACTTTGAGAAGGCCGCCCAGCTCCGTGACATTGAGCAGAACTACACCGAGCAGGTGGAGATCGAGCGTGACAACTGGCGCAAGCAGAGGTCCCAGAACCGGGGCCAGGTCACCGGCGAAGATATCGCCGCTGTGGTGTCCGGCTGGACCGGCATCCCTGTCACCCGTCTGACCGAGAGCGAGAGCCAGCGTCTTTTGAAGCTGGAGGACACCCTCCATGAGCGGGTGGTGGGCCAGGATGAGGCTGTTACCGCTGTGGCCAAGGCCATCCGCCGCGGCCGTGTGGGTCTGAAGGACCCCAAGCGCCCCATCGGCAGCTTCCTGTTCCTGGGCCCCACCGGCGTGGGCAAGACGGAGCTGTGCAAGACGCTGGCTGAGGCCATGTTCGGCGATGAGAACGCCATGATCCGCATCGATATGTCCGAGTATATGGAGAAGCACACCGTGTCCCGCCTGGTGGGTTCGCCTCCCGGCTACGTGGGC
>CACZNU010000133.1 GCA_902782615.1 Oscillospiraceae bacterium
CTCATAGTCGTTGATGACCACCACGCCGTCCGGCTTCAGATAGTCGGCATAGCGGACGGCCTCCATCTTCTCAAAGGCCACGATGATATCCGCGGCGCCCTTGCCGATGACAGGGGAGTTGACCTTCTCGCCCCAGTGGACCTGGGTGGAAACACTGCCGCCCCGCTGGCTCATGCCGTGGACCTCGGACATTTTCACGTCGTAACCGGCCTTCATGAGACCGTTGACCAATACTTTTGCGGTGAGGATGGCGCCCTGACCGCCTACGCCGACCAACAGCGCGCTCTTACTCTTTGTCATGGCTCACTTCTCCTCTCTGGAAATGGCCCCCATGGGGCAGACCTGGGCGCAGACCGTGCAGCCTACGCACTGATCCCGGTCGATCCGGGCCTTCTTGTTCTCCACAATGATGGCGGGGCAGCCCACGCCAAGACACCGCTTACAGCCGATGCACTTGTCGGTGTCCACCACGCACTTGCCGATATCGTGCTTGATGCGCTTGATCAGCAGGCAGGGACGGCGGGTGATGATGGCCGCCGGCTCAGTGGAGGCCAGCGCGTCCTGGACAGCCTGCTCCATGGCGGTCAAATCCTGGGGGTCCACGATGATCACGTTCTTGTAGCCATAGGAGCGGAGAATGTCCTCGATCTTCAGGCTCTCGGCGATGTCGCCCTGAAGGGTGAAGCCGCTGCCGGGGTTGTCCTGGTGGCCGGTCATGCCGGTGATGGAGTTATCCAGCACGATGGGGATCACGTTGCCCTTGTTGTAGATAATTTCCGCGGCACCGGTCATGCCGCTGTGGAAGAAGGTGGAGTCGCCAACCACTCCGAAGACCTTCTTGTCGGTGACGCCGGAGGCCTCGAAGGCCTTGGCCATACCCATGGCAACGGTGAAGCCGCCGCCCATGCAGACGCAGCTGTCCAGCGCGTTCAGGGGGGCGGAGCCGCCCAGGGTGTAGCAGCCGATGTCACCGGCGACGACGAAATCCTTGTGGCGGGACATGGTGTAGAAGAAGCCGCGGTGGGGGCAGCCGGGGCACAGTGCGGGGGGACGGGACACGGCACTGACGCCCACATCGGTGGTCTCGGGCTTTTCGCCGAAGACACGCTCCCGGATCAGCTGGGGGTTCAGCTCATAGAGCTTGCCCGTCAGCTCCTTGCCGATGCAGTCGATGCCGGCGGCCTTGATCTGGGACTCCATGTAGTCCTCCAGCTCCTCGATGACGTAGAGCTTCTCCACCTTGGAGGCAAACTCACGGATCAGATCCATGGGCAGGGGATAGGTGATGCCCAGCTTCAGGAAGGAGGTGTCCTCCGGAAAGGCATCCTTGGCATAGTGGTAGGCAATGGAGGCGGTGACGACGCCGATCTTGGTGCCGTTCATTTCCACCTTATTCAGGGGGCTGGTGCAGGCATAGGCCTCCAGCTCGGCCATGTTCTTCTCCACCTTGGGGTGGTTCATCATGGCGTTGGCGGGGGAGGCGATGTACTTCCGGGTGTTCCGGGCATAGGGCAGGGCCTCGTGCTCGGTCCGCTCACCGAAGGTGACCAGACTCTTGGAGTGGGCCACGCGGGTGGTGGTGCGGAAGAGGACGGGCACGTCGAACTGCTCGGAAATCTCATAGGCCGCCTTCATGAAGTCCAGGCACTCCTGGGAGTCGGAGGGCTCCAGCATGGCCAGCTTGGCGGCGCGGGCATAGTAGCGGTTGTCCTGCTCGTTCTGGGAGGAGTGCATGCTGGGATCGTCCGCCGAGACGATGACGAAGCCTCCGCCCACACCGTTGTAGGCCGCGGTGAAAATGGGATCCGCCGCCACGTTGACGCCCACATGCTTCATGGCGCACAGGCTGCGCACGCCGGCGATGCTGGCGCCGTAAGCCACCTCCGTGGCCACCTTCTCGTTGGGAGCCCACTCGCAGTAGAGGGCGTCCTTGTACTTGGGCAGCTCCTCGAAGATCTCCGTGCTGGGGGTGCCGGGATAGGCGGAGCAGACTTTTACGCCTGCCTCATAGGCGCCTCTGGCAATGGCCTCGTTGCCGGAAAGCAGATGTCGATCCAATTGAAAGACCACCTTTCTCACTCTCTCAATGAGTTTTTTCATGCTTTGCATATGTAACTATTTTATACAAAAAAGTACGGTATGTAAATAAGAAAACTGGAAATTATGATATTTTGGTCGCGCTTTACACCAGCGGCGCTTTACACCGAAAGAGAATCCGGCGGCCCGGGGAAAAAACAGGCGTCCGGGTCCATCCGGACCCGGACGCCTGTGGGACGCAAGGGGGTGGTTCAGCTTTGAGCCAGCAGGGCCTCCACCTGCTGCCGCTCCGGCATGGCGGGAATGGCGCCGCGCCTGGTGGTCACAATGTAGGCGGCGGTGTTGGCAAAGCGGAGCATGGCGTGAAGATCATCGCCGGACAGGGCGTCCAGTCCATGCTCCAGTACGTAGTTCAGTACCGAGGCGCAGAAGGTGTCGCCGGCGCCGGTGGTCTCGATGACGCCGCCCAGCGTACAGGCGGGCTCAAACACGAAGAGACCGTCATAGTAGGAATAGCTGCCCTGGGCACCGGCGGTGACGTTCAGCAGGCGGATGTTGGGGAAGCGCTGGTGGAGCAGGGCGGCACCCTGGTCAAAGTCCGCCTCACCGGTCATGAACAGCAGCTCATTGTCGGCGATCTTCAGGATGTCGCAGCGCTGCAGGCCCCAGAGGATCTGCTCCCGGGCGTCATTGGGGGTATTCCACAGGGGCAGGCGCAGATTGGGGTCAAAGGAGATGAGGGCGCCGCCGTCCCTGGCCATGGCCAGAGCCCGGCGTGTGGCAGTGCGGCAGGGCTCGTCCGTCAGGGACAGGGAGCCGAAGTGGAAGATCCGGCAGTGGCGCAGGAGACTCACGTCCAGCTCGTCCGCCGAGAGCATGATGTCGGCGCCCGGCTTCCGGTAGAAGCTGAAATCCCGGTCGCCGCCGGGCAGAGTGCGGACCATGGCCAGCGTGGTGGGCACGTGCTCATCCCGTAGGAGGCTGCGGGTTTCGATGCCGCAGCCGGCCAGGGTATCGGCCAGCATATCGCCGAAACCGTCCCGTCCCACCTTGCCCACGAAGGCGCACTTCTTGCCCAGTTTGCTGAGCATGGCCAGCACATTGGCGGGAGCGCCGCCGGGATTGGCCTCAAAAAGGGGGTTGCCCTGGGCGCTGACGCCGGTCTGAGTAAAGTCCACCAGCAGCTCGCCGAGAGCGATCACGTCAAATGCGGTGTGTTCCATGTCGTTGCTCCTTTGCCAATCAAAGGTATTTAATCCGGGGATAGATGCGCCGCTGGTGAAGCACCAGCACACCGTAGCCGGGCTGGGGCCGGCATACAGAGCCGGGGTTTAGCAGGATGGGGAGGGCGCGGTCCTCCAGGCAGGGCTGATGGGTGTGGCCGAAGAGAATCACATCGGCGCCGGCCTTTGCCCCGGCGGCGCGGAGGCTCTCCAGGGAGGGGTCGTGCTTCACGTCGAACCGGTGACCGTGGACGGCGAAGATGGTCACGCCGTCCACCTGACAGCGAAGGGACAGGGGCAGGGGGGAGAACAGATCGCAGTTGCCCCGGACGGCGTGAAAGGTCAAGTCCGGAAAGGCCCTCTGGACCGGCGCCAGATCGGCCCAGCCGTCCCCCAGATAGAAGCAGAGGTCTGGTGATTCGGAGGCGATGGCGCGGAGCATGGCGTCCGATTCCCCGTGGGAGTCGGAAAAGACGCAGATCTTCACGCTCATCCCCCCTTATTACCCACATTTTACCGCCGGAAGAACGTTCTGTCAATGAACAGGGCCGCCGTTTTCACGGCGGCCCTGTGGGTGATTGGGTGATGGGTCAGATGGTGTTCTGATCACTCATCAGATCGTCCATCAGCTTCTCGCGCACGGCGGAGACCTCAGTCTCTCTTACCTTCTGGCGCAGAGGAAGCACGGAGCGCGGGGAGACGGACAGTTCGTCGATGCCGATGGAGAGGAAGGTCTCCGTCAGCTCCAGATCGGCGCCCAGCTCGCCGCAGATGCCGCACCAGATGCCCTCCTTGTGAGCGTTTTCCGCCACCATCTTGATCAGCCGCAGCACGGCGGGATGGTGGGCGTTGAAGAAGCGGCCCAGATCGTTGTTCTGGCGGTCGCAGGCCAGGGTGTACTGGGTCAGATCGTTGGTGCCGATGGAGAAGAAGTCCACCACCTTGGCCAGCCGATCGCTGATGACGGCGGCGGCGGGGGTCTCGATCATGATACCCAGATCCACGTGATCGGAGAAGGGGATGCCCTCCTCGGTCAGCTCCTTCTGGACCTGCTCGCACATCTTCCGGGCCTCCTTGACCTCCCACACGGAGGTGACCATGGGGAACATGATGCTCAGGTGACCGAAGGCGGAGGCGCGGTACAGGGCGCGCAGCTGGGTGCGGAAGATCTCCGGCCGGTTCAGGCAGATGCGCAGGGCGCGGTTGCCCAGGGCGGGGTTCTCCTCCTGGGGCAGGTTGAAGTAGCCGATCTGCTTGTCC
>CACZNU010000134.1 GCA_902782615.1 Oscillospiraceae bacterium
GACCACCATCACCCGCGCCAAGGAGATCAAGCCCATGGCCGAGAAGATGATCACCCTCGGCAAGAAGGGCGACCTGGCCGCTTACCGCCAGGCTCTGGCCTTCATCACCAGAGAGGACGTGGCCAACAAGCTGTTCAAGCAGATCGCCCCGGAGTACGCTGAGCGCAACGGCGGTTATACCCGCATCATCCGCACCGGCGTTCGCCGCGGGGACGCCGCCGAGACCGCTATCATCGAGCTGGTCAAGTAAGAGCGGAACATACCGAACAAAAACACCCTTTTCTATGGACTGTGCCCATAGAAAAGGGTGTTTTTCTCTGGGCGGCTGTGGTATAATGGTACTGTGAAACTTCAGGTTGCGCCGTTATTGGCGAAAAAAGCAGCGGCGGCAACCCCAGGTTGATGGACTTCTCCTGCCGGAGATGGTATCATCACCACAGAAAGATAAAAAGGGAGGGGATCCTATGGCCACCATTCGCTGCAAGGCCTGCGGCAAGCTCTACAGCTACGAGAAGGAGGGCTGCTGCCCCGGCTGCGGTGCCTACAACCGCCCGCCCAAGCGGGAGCGCGTGAACGCCGACGGCACCATCCAGCATATGACCGACACCGCCTATGAGAAGCGGAACAAGGCAACCGGCAAGGTGTGCTTTGAGGAGAAGGAGTGCCATGAGGAAAAGGTCTGCTTCGAGAACCAGGCCCGCCACGGCAACAGAAAGAAGACCACCGGGAACGCAGCGACACTGTTGAACCAATTTGCAGCCGGCAACAAGAGCAGGCAGAAGAAGTCCAAAGGCCGCGGTGTCCTGGGTGCCGTGCTGGCCATCATCATTGCCGTTCTGGCCGGCACCAACGTGCTGGACCGGATCTTTGAGGGCAGCTTCCATGAGGAGGAGCCCGACCCCGTCAGCGAAGCGGTGGCCCCTGCTGACGAGTACTCCTACGACGCGCCCATGGGGGATGAGCTGGTTCTGCTGGACGGTACGACTGTCACCGTGAACAGCTGGACCAGAGATGATCAGGAGAAGGTGATCACCGTGGAGCTGGACGCGGCCTTTGCCGACAGCGACCATGAGTTCTACGCCACGCTCCTGTGCGCGGACGCGAAGGGGGATGAGCAGTACCTGGAGGACCTGACCACCAAAATCACCGATGAGGGTCGCCTGCTGATCATCTTCAACACCGAGGAATACGACAATCCGGAACCCTTCGCCCTGCTTGTGGACGAGTGGGTAGGCGGCAGCAGCGCCGCCACCTGGTATTTCGACCTGCGGTGACGGAAGAAAACAGAAAAAAAGCGCCGCGCTGTCATAGACAGCGCGGCGCTTTTTTGCCAGAAATAGCTTACTTCACGGCACCGGCGGCGACCATGCAGTTGAGGATGAGGGTCAGCACGATGAAGGCGGCGCCCACCCACTTGGTAGCCTTGGCCAGCTTGGCGTCCAGGGACTTTGCCTTGCTCTTGGCCATGTAGGAGTCGGCGATGCCGCCGATGGCACCGGACAGACCCTGGCTCTTGCCGGACTGGAACAGCACGATGGCGGTCAGGATCAGACCGACCAGCAGCTGCAGAATGGTAATGAAAATCAACATAGCGGATACCCTCCAAACGTATTCCATGCCAACAGGCACATTTCTCACAGTAAAAAATATAGTACCACAGTCCAATGGGAATTGCAAGGGGATTTGCCCGTTTTTTGCCGGATAATCCCGGGGATTTTTCGAAAAAAAGATAGAACAAATGTTGCAATTTCCGAGAGAATGTGATATACTGTCCACAGGAACGTATGGGCCGAAAGGAAAGGAGTACCATATGGCGCAGATGACGAAGATGCAGCAGCGCATCTATGACTATATCGCTGAGACCATCCGGCGTCAGGGCTATCCTCCCTCCGTGCGGGAGATCGGCGAGGCAGTGGGACTGAAGTCGCCTTCCACGGTGCATTTTCATCTGAAGCACATGGAAGAGCTGGGCGTTCTGACCAAGGGCGCCGGCAAGGGCCGGGCCATCACCCTGACGGGGGAACCGGCCAAGCCCGTCCTTGCTCCGGAACTGACGCCCCGGTTTACCGAGCCGGAGATCCCGGCCGGCAAGGTGCCCATCGTGGGCAACGTGGCCGCCGGAACACCGATCCTGGCCCAGGAGTGCATCGAGGACTACCTGACCTTTGATACGGCGGGGCGTGACGGGGAGTACTTTGCTCTGCGGGTACGGGGCGAGTCTATGCTCTACGCCGGCATCCTGCCGGACGATCTGGTGGTGGTCCACCAGCAGCAGGACGCCCGCAACGGCGAGATCGTGGTGGCCCTGCTGGAGGATGAGGCCACGGTGAAGCGTCTGCAGCGCAAGGGAAGCGAGGTGTGGCTCCTGCCGGAAAACCCCGATTATGAGCCCATCGACGGCCGCCACGCCACCATCCTGGGCAAGGTGTCCGCCGTGATCCGGACCTACTGAACTATATATCAGAAAAGCCAGCGGAGCGCGCTCCGCTGGCTTTTTTGTATTTGGGGCTTACTCCTCCGCCCAGTGGATGACCCACTGGTCCAGATCCCGGAAGGGATCGGCAGCGGTGGGGGTGATGGCATCCACGGCCCCGGAGGGCAGCAGGACGGACATATTTTTGAAGCACACCGGGGCGAAGGGAGCGTACTGCTGTACATAGGTACACAGGGCCCGCAGAGCAGCGGGGCGGTTCTCCTCCGTGGCGACGGCTGCGGCAGCCAGCAGGGGGTCCAGATGCTCCGGATCGGCATAGCCGCTGAAGTTCAGAACGCCCTCCTGACCCAGCAGGGGGGTCAGATCCCAATCGGCGGTGAGCTTGCACTCGCCGTAATAGAGGTCATAGCTGCCATCCGCCAGAGCCTGCTGGAAAGCGGCCCAAGGCAGGGGGGAGACGGCGATTTTCACGTCGTACCGGGACAGGTCCTCCGCGATCTTCCGGGCGGCCTGGACCCGGAAGGTGTTCTCCGAGCTGACGATCATGGTGGCGCTGCGGGCCGTGCCGGAATGGAAGCCGGCGGCGGCCATGGCGGCGGCGAAATCGTCTGGGAAATAGTTTTTCTCCAGATCGGCCGGATACAGGGGGCTGGCCGGGGAGACGGGGAACTGGGCGGCGGCGCCGTGACCCAGGAGATAGGCGCTGACACAGCCGGACCGGTCCAGTCCCAGGCCAATGGCGGAGCGGAGCGCAGGATTGGCAAACAGCTCCGATTTGGTGTTGAAGCCCACGTACTGCATGATAGCGGTAGGGGAGTCAGTATAGTCGCCGCCGCCGGAGACATTGGCGGTAGCCGTGCCGGTCAGGTCACAGGCAAGCAGCTGGATCTCCCGGGAATAGAAAGCGTAGGCCACCGAGTCGCCGTCCTTACAGGCAGTGAGACCGATGTGGGGCAGGGGGGATTGGCGTCCATGCCACCAGTTTTCATTGGGTATGAGACAGGGACCTCCCTCCTCGGTGCGCCAGACGTAGCGTCCAGAGCCCAGGGGTACGAGAGTGCTCTCGGTGCCGGCCTTGACCACGGGGATGTCCAGCCGGGCGGCGAAGTCGGAGCAGGGCCGGCGCAGGGTGACGGTGATGGTGCTGCCGCTGCCGGAGACGGATTCCACATCCGCCAGCCGCTGGGCGTACCGGGCGGAGGCCCGGGCCCGCTGAAGAGTGGTGACCACGTCGGCGGCGGTCACGGCCGAGCCGTCGGAAAACACGGCGCCGTCCCGGACGGAGATCGTATAGGTGAGCGCGGCGGCATCGTAGGAGCAGGTGCCGCACAGCACCGGCTGGGGCCGGAACTGTCCGTCCAGAGCGAAGAGACCCTCATACAGCAAAGCGCCGATGGTTTGGTGGGGCCCGTCGGGACAGGTGATGGGGTCCAGGGTCACCTGGGTGAAATAGGGCAGGGCGAAGGTCCGCAGGGCCGGAGACGAGTCGTCGCTGTTGTCCACAGGGGTGTAGTAGGGGGCCAGATCGCTGAAAGGGTCAGACTCGGGCCCCTCCCACTCGGCGCAGCTTGTCAGACATAGGAGGCAGGCCGCCAGGATCAGGGTGAATAGTCGTTTTTTCATGGGTACGCTCCTGTCACAGGGAGATCATAGCGATCTGGGAGCCCCGGGCGCCACCCATTTTCCGGTGGGACCAGTAGAGCTCCGGATGGCAGGCGGTGCAGTGGTCGCAGATATCCACCTGTTCCACACCTGCCCGGCGCAGCCACAGAGCGTTGATGCCCTTCAGATCGATGTGCCATTTTCTGCCGTTCCAGGCCATATAGGGTTCCACCCCGTCCCCAAGGGCTGCTCGCAGGGCAGTGGGTACGTCACCGTCCGTCTCGAAGCAGCACTGGGCAATGGAGGGGCCGATGGCGGAGCGGATATGGGCCGGATCGCAGCCAAAGCTGTCCACCATGGCCCGGACCGTCTTGGCGACAATGCCCAGAGCCGTGCCCCGCCAGCCGGCATGGGCCGCCCCGATGGCGCGGCGGACGGGGTCGTGGAGCAGGATCACGTTGCAGTCGGCGGAGAACACCACCAGGGGGATCCCCGGCGTGTCGCAGATCATGGCATCCACGCTGGTGTAGTCCCGCTCCCGGAGCAGACCTTTGCCGCAGTCGGCCTCGGTCACCAGGCGCACGTTGTCCTCGTGTATCTGCTTGCTGAGAACGCACCGGTCGGGATCGGTGCCGATGGCGGCGCAGAATCGGCGGTAGTTTTCCCGCACGTGGTCCGGGTCATCACCCCGGCCCACGCCAAGATTCAACGTGTCCCAAGGGGGCAGGCTGACGCCGCCCCGGCGGGTGGAGAAGCTGTGGCGCACACCGGAGAGTATGTCGCTGGTCAGAAAAACCAGACCGTTTTCCTCGTGAGTTTGAAAGGACATGGGGGCCTCCTGTGATAAAAAGGCATCGCAGATTTCGCATCCGCACCCCAAGGGTACTTGCCTTTGCAGCCACTCCGTTGTCGTGGGCAAAGGCTGGTGCAGATGCGAAGATATTCAATCGAGATTTCCGGCGGCGTGTACGTCGGAAATTTCACCTTTCAGGCCGCAAGTGTGCGAGCGTCTCACGCAAGCGAGTGCGCGCGGCGGCCTGCAATCTCCTCGTTAAGAATCTTCAGATTTCTGACGAAGTTTTTTAGTTGCTGTGGTACTGGGAGCAGGTGCACTTTTTCCACTTCAAGCCGGAGCCGCAGGGAAATCGCTGAAGCGCCGCCTGCGGCGGATGAAGCGAGGCGATTTCGAGGAAGTGCCCCGATTGCCGCGACCGAGGGAAGCGGGAATCGGATGACACGACGGTGTTATCACTGCGGCGGAAAAGAGGAGAGATGACCGGTCAGTTGCTGTGGTACTGGGAGCAGGTGCACTTTTTCCACTTCAAGCCGGAGCCGCAGGGACACAGCTCGTTGCGGCCGATCTTCTGCACCTTCTTGGGCTGCTTCTTCACAGTGCCGTCGCCGCCCACATTCTCGGTGATGCCGGAGGCCACGCGCTCGCGCTTGACCTCCTGGTCCTTCTTCAGACGCACAGAGTACAGACGGCGCACCGTCTCCTCCTGAATGGCGGCAATCATCTCCTCAAACATCTCCAGCGATTCCTTCTTATAGGCGATGACGGGATCGGTCTGGGCGTAAGCCCGGAGCCGGATGCCCTGGCGCAGATCGGCCATGGCGTCGATGTGGTCCATCCAGTATTCGTCCACCACCCGCAGCAGTACCACACGCTCCAGCTCACGCATGACGGGGGAGGTGATTTCCTCCTCCTTCTTGTTGTAGTAGTCCTCAGCGGCGGCGCAGAACCGGTCGATAAAGTCCTCGGCGGTGAGGGAGGACAGCTGGTCCGCCTCCACCCGGACGGTGTACTTGGGGAAGTAGACGCCCTCCACGCCGCGGAGCATCTCCCGGCAGGAGGTCATATCCAGGTGCTCCTGACCCATGAAGGCCGACTGGACCTGGTGGGTGATAGCACTGCGCATCATGTTCATGATGACGTCCTTCACGTCCATGCCGTCCAGCACCTGCTTGCGCTGACCGTAGATAATCTCGCGCTGCTTGTTCATCACGTCGTCGTACTCCAGCACGGATTTACGGGCCTGGAAGTTCCGGGACTCCACCGTGGTCTGGGACTGTTCGATGGCACGGGTGAGCATCTTGTTTTCAATGGGGGTGTCCTCGTCGATGTTCATGCGCTCCATGAGGCCGGTGACTCGGTCACCGCCGAACAGGCGCATCAGATCGTCCTCCAAGGAGATGTAGAACCGGGTCTCACCGGGGTCGCCCTGACGGCCGGACCGGCCGCGGAGCTGGTTGTCGATGCGGCGGGAGTCGTGGCGCTCGGTGCCGATGATAAACAGGCCGCCGGCCTGACGGACCTTGTCGGCCTCGCCGGCGATCTCCGCCTTGTGCTGGGCCAGCTTCTCGGCAAAAAGCTTTCGGGCGTCCAGGATCTCCTGGTTGTCGGTCTCGGCGTAGCCGGTGGCCTCGGCGATCAGCTCGTCGGACAGCCCGGCCTTACGCAGGTCCGCGGTAGCCAGATACTCGGCGTTGCCGCCCAGCATGATATCGGTACCGCGGCCGGCCATGTTGGTGGCCACGGTGACGGCGCCCAGCTTGCCGGCCTGGGCCACGATCTCCGCCTCGCGCTCGTGGTTCTTGGCATTCAGCAGATTGTGCTTGATGCCGGCCCGGCTCAGCAGATGGCCCAGCAGCTCGTTTTTCTCGATGGAGACGGTACCCACAAGCACGGGCTGTCCCTTGGCGTGGCAGGCCTTGATCTGCTCGATAACGGCCCGGTACTTGCCCTGCTCGGTCTTATACACGGCGTCCTCGTTGTCGATGCGCTGGA
>CACZNU010000135.1 GCA_902782615.1 Oscillospiraceae bacterium
AGCGTGGCGCCCTTGATGACCTGGTCGGGCCGCTCCAGCATGGTGCGGTGGTCGCCGGTGATGTAGGGCTCGCACTCGGCCGCGTTGATGATGACGTAATCCACCTTGCCCAGACCCGAGCTGATCTTCACGTGGGTGGGGAAGGTGGCGCCGCCCTGGCCGACGATGCCGGCGTTCTTGACGATCTCCACCAGCTGCTCGGGAGTCAGGCTGTCGGGATCCTCCACGGGCTTGACGTCCTCGGAGATGGTGTTTTCAAAGTCGTTGGTGATCACTACGGACATCACCGTGCCGCCCATGGAGGAGGGGCGGGGCTCCACAGCCTTCACCGTGCCGGAGACGGAGGCGTGGATGGGAGCGGAAACGAACCCGCCGGGCTCGCCGATCCGCTGGCCGATCTTCACTTTGTCTCCTACAGCGACGATGGGCTTACAAGGCGCACCGATGTGCATGGACATGGGAATGACCACTTCCGCCGGCGCTGCCAGCTGTTCGATGGCCTTCTCATTGGTTGCGGCCTTCATGTCGTTGGGATGAACGCCGCCAAAGAAAGCTTGTGCCATTGTCTTCACCTCATCTAACTACTTACGTGTGGCGCCTGCGCCACTACATACTGCACTCCAGTTTACAACAAATCTTTTTCGTTGTCCAGTACTTCCTTCGGTTTTTCTGGGGTTTTTCCCCCAATTGCGGCCCTTTCCGGGGCGAATCAGCGTCTTTTTCCCCTGTTTCGTCCCTTCCTTTTCCTCTCTTGTAATTTATTCCGGCACATGGTATACTTATCACCACCAAATCCGGACCGTTATTATATAATAATGTATCCGTCACTTCGCCGGAAAGGACGTGCCTTTTATGATCCAACGCGCTCAGCTCAAGCAGGAGGCCAAGGGGATCCTGCGGGAGGCCCGGGTCTCCCCCTATCTCTTCACCCTGCTGTGCCTGGCTATCACCCTGGTGATGAACGCCATCGACGAATATACCTCCCTCCCCGCCACCGTGGAGCGCCTCCTGTCGGCGGATCCCCGGCTGGCCGCGGAGCTGCCTCCCTTCCTTCTCAACGTCTCCTTCCCCCGGCTGCCGGCCATGTTCATCGATATCCTGGTCCTGCTGCTGACCATCACGCTGAGCGCCGGCGTGTCCCTCTATCACCTGGGCATCCGCCGCCGGGAGGAGATGCCCTACGCCACCCTGTTCGACGGCTTCGGCATGGTGGGCAAGGTGGTGGCCGTGGGGCTGCTGCGGGCCATCCTCATCTATCTGTGGTCCTTCCTGTTCATCGTCCCCGGCATCATCGCCGCCTACCGCTACCGCTTCGCCATGTACAACCAGCTGGAGAATCCGGAGCTGAGCCCCATCGACGCCCTGCGCATGAGCCGCGTCCAGACCAGCGGCTTCAAGGGGGAGCTGTTCCTGCTGGACCTGTCCTTCCTGGGCTGGATGCTGCTGTCGGTGCTGACTCTGGGCATCCTCTCCATCTGGGTCTCCCCCTATTACCAGCAGACCGACGTGGGGTACTTCCGGGCCATCAAGTCCATCAAGGGCATCGGCCTCCTTCCGGACGGCGGCGACGCCCCCGGCCGGGACCCCACGGGCCCGGAATTCTGATCCGCAGCCGCGCGGTCGGAGCGACGCGCTCCGACCGCTTTTTTGCTGCCTTTTTCGTCAATCTGTGGGATTCACCTTGTGTCCATTGTCTAATTTGCACAGAGAGTCTGTCAAAAGTTTGGCAACCTTTTTACAGGGCTCATATTGCTTTTTGGGAACTTTGTTATAAAATAAACATGTTGCTTTAGCCGTAGGGAAAGGGATTGGTGTGCCCGTTTCCGCGGAAAAGCGTCCCTGAGAGAAAATAAAGAGGAGAGTGAGAACAAGTATGTTCAAAAAGTTCACCAACGGCTGCGTTCGCGTAGTCAACCGCTGGCTGCCGGATGCCTTCCTGTTCGCAGTCATCCTGACCATCGTGGTCTTCATCGGTGCGCTGGCCGCCACTGGTCTGCCTGTCTTTTCCGCCGCTAAGGATGCTGACGGCAAGCCCGTTCTCGACCTGATCACCGCCTGGGGCGGCAACTCCACCTTCTGGAGCCTGCTGGCCTTCTCCATGCAGATGGCTCTGGTTCTGGTGCTGGGCTCCGCCTGCGCCTGCGCCAAGCCCTTCAAGGCTCTGCTGCGCACCCTGGCCGG
>CACZNU010000136.1 GCA_902782615.1 Oscillospiraceae bacterium
ACCGTGGGCGAGGAGATCTACCAGAAGTTCGGCCTGGAGGCCATGGAGGTCACCGATGACGTGTTCCTGGGCAAGCAGGGCCGTCAGTTCCAGGAGGCCGAGAACCGTATGCACACCATCAAGGCCGTCATGTATGCCACGCTGAAATAAGGTAGGTCGCAATGGCAGAGAGAATCGTAGTTGCCCTGGGCGGAAACGCCCTGGGCAAAACCCCCGAACAGCAGCTGGCCCTGGTGAAGGAGACCGCCAAGCCCATCGTGGACTTGGTGGAGAAGGGCTATGAGGTCATCATCGGCCACGGCAACGGCCCCCAGGTGGGTATGATCAACCTGGCCATGGAGTTCTCCGCCAACAAGGGCGGCGGCACCCCCTATATGCCGTTCCCCGAGTGCGGCGCCATGACCCAGGGCTATATCGGCTATCATCTGCAGCAGGCCATCCAGGAGGAACTGAAGGCCCGCGGCATCCACAAGGAGTGCGCCACTGTGGTGACCCAGGTGGTGGTCAACGAGAACGATCCCGGCTTCCAGAATCCCACCAAGCCGGTGGGCAGCTTCTACACCAAGGAAGAGGCTGAGCAGATTGCCGCCGAGAAGGGCTTCATCTTTGTGGAGGATGCCGGCCGCGGCTATCGCCGTGTGGTGCCCTCTCCCATCCCCGAGCGGATCGTGGAGCTGAAGGTGGTGGAACAGCTGGTTAAGGCTGGTGACATCGTCATTACCGTGGGCGGCGGCGGTATCCCCGTCGTGGAGACGGCCGAGGGCCTCAAGGGCGTTGCCGCCGTCATCGACAAGGACCGCGCCAGCGCGCTGCTGGCCAGAGATGTAAAGGCTGACCGCCTGATCATCCTGACCGCTGTGGATCGCGTCAGCATCAACTTCAACAAGCCCAACCAGGTGGATCTGCCCACCATGACTCTGGCCGACTGCGAGCGGTATATCGCTGAGAAGCAGTTCGCCCCCGGCAGCATGCTGCCCAAGGTGGAGTCCTGCATGCAGTTCGTCCGGGAGAGCGCCGAGGGCTGCACCGCCCTCATCACCTCCCTGTCCCGGGCTGCCGAGGCCTTGGAGGGCAAGACCGGCACCATCATCACCAAGTGATGAGGGATTGACGGAACGACACAGAAAAACAGCCGTACGCAATTTGCGTACGGCTGTTTTCCGTTCTGAACGGGGACGTTTTTGCCCGGATTTTTCGTTTGCGGTTGATTTTGCCGCCGGTTTGTTTTAAAATAACCCTATTATGAGAGAGTATGGCCCTTTACGGCCTGTGGGAAAGGAGGCGGTCCCGTGAACAATCCGACGATGATGCAGGATAGCTGGGTATCCGCGTCCGATCCGGCCAAGATCTGCTCCTTTGACTACGAGGCCATCCAGGAGCCTACCAAGGCCCTGATGCACCAGGCGGCCCGGTTCCTCTATTTCAAGAACGGCCGGGGTACCATCGAGATCGACGGCACCGCCTATGCCATCGTGCCCAATACGCTGGTGGCCATTACCCCCTGGAAGATCTCCGACGTGACGGTGGTGGAGGAGACCCTCCAGTTCATGAAGGTCATCTACGACTACCAGTACGTCAACACGGTGCTCAAGGGCGTTCCCGGTACCATGGACGAGGGTTCGGAGCTGCTGCGGTTCCTCTCGATGGAGCCGGTGGCCTATCTGGACTCGGTGGAGGCCCGGTACGTGGACGACCTGATGGAGTGTCTGAAATCGGAGCTGGGAGTGGAGTCCACCCGGACGCCGCCGCCGGACAAGCCCTTTACCCAACTCTATACCGTCAACAAGCTCATCGAGTTGATCGTCACTTACCGGCGCTACATCATGTCCCAGCGAGGGGAGAAGGACAGCCGCAAGGACGCGGCCAAGGAGAGCTCTATCTTCAGCTATATCTACGCCCACTCCGCCGAGAAGCTGACGTTGTCCCGGGTGGCGGAGGTGTTCTTCGTGTCGGAGTCCACCTTGTCCAAGCAGATCTCCCAGATCACCGGATCCACCTTCATGAAGCTGCTCAACAGCATCCGGATCGAGAAGGCGTCGGACTATCTGATCTACACCGACCTGACCCTGGACGAGATCGCCAACCTGGTGGGGTTTGTGGACGCCTCCCATATCTCCAAGCATTTTGTGGCAAAAGTGGGCATCACCCCTATGAACTACCGCAAGATCTACAGCAAGTCCAAGAACAATCTCAACCCCACGGACAAGGACGTGGCCTTTGCGGTGACGGACTACCTCTTCAAGAACTATCAGGACAGCGCCATCACCGCCAGTGCTGTGGCCTCCCAGCTGGGGGTCTCCGTGACGGAGATGAACCGGCTGCTGCTGTACTACGCCGAGAAGAATTTCGAGACGCTGCTGAACTATATCCGCGTCAACAAGGCCTGCGAGCTGCTGACCTCCACCGACTATCTGGTAATCGACGTGGCTCTGGAGGTGGGCTACAGCAACGTGAAGACCTTCAATATGAACTTCTACAAGTACACGAAGATGACGCCCACGGAGTTCCGGGACCGCATCACCCTGCAGAAGAGCGACGGCAGCGAGACGGCGGGGAGAAAGTCGGCAAACCGCCGGGGACGTTAGGAGACAAGGAAACACACTTTACAGAATTACCGCCATCCTTTTGCGATCAAGCCCGGCAAAGAGGCCTTGGACCCGCCGGAGAATGAGAAAATACTTGTATATTTTTGCGGTTGTGTTATAGTAATACTATTCCGCAAATCTAAAGGAGAAGTGACCATGAGTGATTTCGAAGTCAAAATTCTGAACGCGACCAGGGAGGCTGTGAAGGCGGCCTGGGACATCGAGCCGGAGGAGGGACTCCTCGTCGTGGAGACGCCCAAGGATCCCACCCTGGGTGACTATGCCACCAGCATTGCGCTGAAGCTGTCCAGAACGCTCCGAAAGAACCCCATGGAGATCGCCGCTCCCATCGTGGAGAAGCTGGCTCAGCTGCTGCCGGAGGCGGAGAGCATCACCGTGGCAAAGCCCGGCTTTATCAACTTCCGCCTGAAGGGCGACGTGCTGACCGCCCTCATCAACCAGGTCATTGACGCCGGCGACGACTACGGCCGCAACGACTCCGGCAAGGGCAAGCGGATCCTGGTGGAGTGGGTGTCCGCCAATCCCACCGGCGACCTGCACTGCGGCCACGCCCGCAACGCCGCCTGGGGCGACTGCATCTGCCGTATGATGGAATTCAGCGGCTGGGATGTGCTGCGTGAGTTCTATGTCAACGACGCCGGCAACCAGATCGTCATGCTGGGTGAGTCCCTGGTGTCTCGCTACTTTGAGTACTTTGGCAAGGAGTATCCCCTGCCGGAGAACGGCTATCACGCCGAGGACGTGAAGGAGATCGCCCGCCAGATCGCCGAGAAGGACGGCGACAAGTGGCTGACCGCCGATCCCAAGGAGCGGCTGGAGTACTTCATGGCCGAGGGCAAGGCCCGTGAGCTGGAGAAGATCGACCGGGATCTGAAGCTCTACGGCGTCACCATGCAGTCCTGGATGCACGAGACCTATTTCTATGAGAACAACCGCCAGCGCATCAACGAGTGTCTGGATCGGATGGAGGCCATGGGCCTGACCTATGAGAAGGACGGCGCCCTGTGGTTCCGCAGCACCGACTACGGCGACGACAAGGACCGCGTCCTCCGCAAGAGCGACGGCACCCTGGCCTATATGACCCCCGATATCGCCAACCACGTCCACAAGGTGGAGCGCGGCTATCCCATGCTGGTGGACCTGTGGGGCGCTGACCACCACTCCTACGTGACCCGTATGCAGGCCGCCCTCACCGCCCTGGGCTATCCCAAGGGCACGCTGACGGTGGACCTGATCCAGATGGTTCGCATGGTGGAGGACGGCAAGGAGGTCAAGATGTCCAAGCGAACCGGCAACGCCATCACCATCCGGGAGTTGTGCGAGGACATCGGCGTGGACGCCGCCCGCTGGTTCTTCGCCTCCAAAGATGTGTCCACACACATG
>CACZNU010000137.1 GCA_902782615.1 Oscillospiraceae bacterium
CAGCAGAAGTACTTTGAGGTCTGCTCCTGCTCCAACCTGGGCGACGCCCAGGCCCGCCGCCTGAAGATCCGCGTCAAGGGCGAGGACGGCAAGACATACCTGCCCCATACCCTCAACAACACTGTGGTGGCTCCTCCCCGCATGCTGATCGCCTTCCTGGAAAACAACCTCCAGGCCGACGGCTCCGTGCTGATCCCGGAGGTCCTGCGGCCCTATATGGGCGGCTGCGACCGTCTGATCCCGAAACATTGAATACTGTTAGTAATATTTTATCAGAATAATACTATTTGTGTTTGTAAGGAGGCACATTATGAAGAAATTTCTGAACGAGTTCAAAGAGTTTGCCATGCGCGGCAACGTCATCGACCTGGCGGTCGGCGTGGTCATCGGCGGCGCTTTCGGCGCCATCACCACCTCCCTGGTCAACGACATCATCATGCCCTTCATCTCCATTCTCACCGGCGGCGTGGATTTCACCCAGTGGAAGTGGGTCCTGAGAGCCGGCGACGAGGCTGCCGAGATCGCTGAGGTGGCCGTGAAATTCGGAAACCTGATCGCTGTGATCCTCAACTTCATCGTCATCGCCCTGGTGCTGTTCTGCGTCATCAAGGGCATCAACAAGATGAAGAAGCCCGAGGAGCCCGCCCCGGAGCCCGCTCCCGAGCCTGCCGGCCCCACCGCCGAGGAGCTGCTGGGTGAGATCCGCGACCTGCTGAAGGAAGGCAAGTAAATGATCCCGATCCTGACCGAGGGGCTGGCGCAGCTGGGCTTGCCTGACGGCGCCGCTCCCCGGCTGGCGGCTTTTGCCGACGCCGTTCTGGAAAAAAACCAGGTCATGAACCTGACGGCCATCACCGATCCCGGGGATTTTGCCGCGCTGCACCTGCTGGACTCCGCCGTTTTGCTGACGATGGCGGATTTCCACGGCAAGCGGGTGGTGGACGTGGGCACCGGCGCCGGTTTCCCCGGCGTGCCGCTGCGGATGCTGGAGCCGGATTTCGACCTGACGCTGCTGGACAGTCTGGGCAAGCGCATCGCTTTTCTGCAGGAGGCCTGCGGGCAGCTGGGCCTGCAGCGGGTGGAGGCCGTCCACGCCCGGGCGGAGGAATTTGCCGCCCGGCACCGGGAGCAGTACGACATCGCCGTATCCCGGGCGGTGGCATCGCTGAACGTGCTCAGCGAGCTGGCCCTGCCGCTGGTGAAGGTGGGCGGACAGTTCCTGGCCATGAAGAGCGTGGACTCGGACGCCGAGATCGACGCCGCCCGGGGCGCCATCGGCCAGCTGGGCGGGAAGATCCGCCAGATCCGGGATTACACCGTCCCCTGCACCCAGGTAACGCACCGGGTGGTGGTGATCGATAAGGTCCGGCCCACTCCGGCCAATCTCCCCCGTCCCTTTGCGCGGATCAAAAAACATCCGCTCGGTTAGCGCATATTATGCGCATATTTGAGGTATATTATGGGTAAAATCATCGCTGTGGTGTCGGGAAAAGGCGGCACCGGCAAGACGTCCTTTACCGCCAACACCGGTCTGGCGCTGGCGGCCCTGGGGTATCATGTGCTGTGTCTGGATTGCGACATCACCCTGCGGAATCTGGATCTGACCTTGGGCCTGGGCGATCGGGCGCTGATGGACTTCTCCGATGTGATCGCCGGCCGCTGCACACTCCAGGAGGCCGTGGTCAGCCATCCGAAATATCCCTCCCTGGACCTGCTGGCCGCCCCCGTGGATCCGAAGGAAGCCCTCCGGCCGGAGCAGATGGCGGAGCTCTACCGCCAGATCCGGGAGGAGTACAGCTATTGTCTGGTGGACGCCCCCGCCGGACTGGGGCTGGGCTTCCATCTGGCCGCCGACTATGCCGACAACGCCGTGGTGGTCACCACCACCGACCAGGCCGCCCTGCGGGATGCCCAGCGCACCGTCATGGAGCTGGACCGCTTCCCCACCGGCTCGGTCCACCTGGTGGTGGGCCGGGTGCAGCGGCGGATGCTGCGGGCGCTGCACACCACCATCGACGATGCCATCGACACCGCCGGACTGCCGCTCCTGGGCGTGATCCCCGAGGACGGCGACATGCCCTACGCCCTGAATCAGGGCCTCCCCCTGCGGGACTGCAACGACTATTCCGCCAAGGCCTATGAAAACATCGCCAAGCGCATCGCGGGACGCCGCGTTCCGCTGATGAAAATCTAACCAGAAAGGAGGCGGTCTTCTCCATGAATATCGCCATCATCGCCCATGACAACAAAAAAGAGCTGATGGTACAGTTCTGCACCGCCTACTGCGGCATTCTGGCCCATCACACCCTCTGCGCCACCGCCATCACCGGCCAACAGATCGCCGAGGCCACCGGCCTGAACATTCACCGCTTCCTGTCCTTCACCCACGGCGGCGGACAGCAGATCGCCGCCCGCATCGCCTACAATGAGATCGACATGGTCCTCTGCTTCCACGATCCCAACGCCAAGACCCTCCACGAGGACATCCTCTATATCGCCCGGCTGTGCGATCTGAACAACATCCCCTTCGCCAGCAACGTGGCCACCGCCGAGATGCTGATCCTGGGTCTGGCCCGGGGCGATCTGGATTGGCGCGACATCGTCAACCCCAAGACCAAGCCCTTTACCGCTTGACTTTTAGCGGGAAATTTCATACAATACGGTTTTAGAAGTGCACCGCGACGACGAAGCAGGAGTAGCTCCGCACCACCGCACACAGAGAGGCGCGCCTTTGGCTGGAAGCGCGCCGCGGCAGACGGAGGGAAGACAGCTTCCGAGCGGGGACGGAGACGTCCGCGGATTGCTCCCCGCAGCAGACGGAGCGCAAAAGGGCCTGCCGGCGCAGGCTGAATTTGGGTGGCACCACGAAGTGTTTTGGAAACGCTCTCGTCCCAATCAGGGGACGAGAGCGTTTTTTTCGCTCTGCACCCCGCCAAACGCCATCACCCGCCTGCGGGCGGACGAGATAAAAGGAGATTTCTCTTATGGAAAAGCTGAAACCCCGGACGCTGTCCGGCTTTATGGAGCTGCTGCCCCAGCCCCAGCAGCAGATGGAGCGGATGATGGACATCCTCCGCCGCACCTATGCCCTCTACGGCTTCACCCCTCTGGACACCCCGGTGATCGAGGCCAGCGAGGTGCTGCTGGCCAAGGGCGGCGGCGACACGGAGAAGCAGATCTACCGCTTCACCAAGGGCGACGCCGATCTGAGCCTGCGCTTTGATCTCACCGTGCCCCTGGCCAAATATGTGGCCCTCCACTACAATGAGCTGGCCTTCCCCTTCCGCCGCTATCAGATCGGCAAGGTCTACCGGGGCGAACGGGCCCAGCGGGGCCGGTTCCGGGAGTTCTACCAGGCCGATATCGACGTCATCGGCGACGGCAGGCTGGACATCACCAATGAGGCGGAAATCCCCGCTATCATCTACCAGACCTTCACCACTCTGGGCCTGCGCCGGTTCCAGATCCGGGTCAACAACCGGAAGATCCTCAACGGCTTTTACGCCATGCAGGGTCTGACGGAGAAGAGCGGCGACATCATGCGCACTGTGGACAAGCTGGACAAGATCGGCGCCGAAAAGGTACGGGTGTGTCTCATGGAGGACTGCGGCCTCACCGATGCCCAGGCCGACGAGATTTTGGCCTTCATCGCCATCACCGGCAACAATGAGGAAGTGCTTACCGCCCTCCAGGGCTACGCCGGCCGGAACGAGGTCTTTGACCAGGGCCTGGAGGAGCTGAACACGGTAGTAAAATACCTGGCGGCCTTTGGCGTGCCGGAGGAGAACTTCGCCGTGGATCTGACCATCGCCCGGGGCCTGGACTACTACACCGGCACCGTCTACGAGACCACTCTGCTGGATCACCCGGAGATCGGCTCCGTCTGCTCCGGCGGCCGGTACGACAACCTGGCCGAGTACTACACCGACAAGCAGCTGCCC
>CACZNU010000138.1 GCA_902782615.1 Oscillospiraceae bacterium
CATGGGCGGCGTCTGCGCCTTTAGGGACAAGGGCTACTTCTGGAAGAAGTTCTCCGACTTCAACCCCGACGGCACCGTGAAGACCGATGTGGGCATCCTCCTCAAGGTGAAGCAGATCTCCTCCTACGGCAACGACTCCTACGGCGGCATGTCCGGCCGCGACATCATGGCCCTGGCTGCCGGTCTCTACGAGGAGTGTGACTTCAACTACCAGGAGAACCGGGTCAAGCAGTGCGAGTACCTGGCCCAGGGCTTCTACAAGGCCGGCGTCAAGGGCGTCATCCTGCCTGCCGGCGGCCACGGCGTGTACATCGACATGACCCAGTTCTTCGACGGCAAGCGGGGCCACGAGAGCTTCGCCGGCCAGGGCTTCTCCCTGGAGCTGATCCGCCGCTATGGCATCCGGGTCTCCGAGCTGGGCGATTACTCCATGGAGTACGACCTGAAGACCCCGGAGCAGCAGGCCGAGGTCTGCAATGTGGTGCGCTTCGCCGTGAACCGCAGCCAACTCAACCAGGAGCACATGGACTACGTCATCGCCGCGGTGAAGGCCCTCTATGAGGATCGGGAGTCTATCCCCAACATGCGTATCGTCTGGGGCCACAACCTGCCCATGCGTCACTTCCACGCCTTCCTGGAGCCCTATCCCAACGAGGAAAAGTAACCACCCAAATTAACACAAAAAAGGCACCTGAAATCCATGATTTCAGGTGCCTTTTCTATGTTCTTTTTCTTTTTACAGCAGCTTGGCTTCCCGGGCGCAGGCCGTCAACTGGTCCCGGAAATCGGGGTGGGCCAGGGAGATGACGGCCCGGATGCGGTCCTTCATCAGCAGGGGCTTGAGGTTGATGCAGCCGTACTCCGTCACCAGATACTGGACGTCGGCGCGGGGGGTGGTCACCGCCGTATAGGGCGGGAAGTAGGGCACGATGCGGCTGTGGCGCTCGCCCCGCTTGTCCACAAAGGTGGAGGTCATGGCGATAATGGACTTGCCGCCCCGGGACATCTGGGCCCCGCGGACATAGTCCAACTGACCGCCTACGCCGCTGAACTGCCGGCCGGTGATGTTGTCGGCGCTGATGGCGCCGTAGAGGTCGGCGGACATGGCGGTGTTGATGGAGATCATATTGTCGTTCCGACCGATGAGGGTCATGTCGTTGATCAAGGGGAAGGGCAGATAGTACATGTCCTCGTTGTGGTCCAGGAAGCGGTACAGCTCCTCGCTGCCGGAGCTGAAGCCCACCACCGTCTTGCCCGGCAGCAACGTCTTGCGCTTGTTGGTGACCACGCCCATCTTCATGAGATCCATCAGGGAATCGCTCATCAGCTCCGAGTGGATGCCCAGGTCGTTTCGGTCCACCAGGCTGTAACCCACGGCGGTAGCCACGTTGCCGATGCCCAGCTGGATGCAGGCGCCGTCCGGGATCTGCTCCAGAATGACCCGGGAGATCTGCTGCACCGTCTCGTCCACCGGACGGATAATGTTCTCGCCCAGGGGCCGGTCCGACTCCACGATGGCGTCCGCCTCCGTCACATGGATCAGGTTCTGCTCGCCGTACACGTAGGGGGCTCGGCGGTTCACCTCCAGGATCACCGTCTTGGCCTCGTCCGCCATGAAGCGGTGGAGGATCACGCCGGAGGAGCTGAAGCTCATATAGCCGTTCTCGTCGGGAGGGGACACCTCCAGGAACGCCACGTCGGGTACGCTGGTCTCATGACACCAGATGGGGATCTCCCGCAGGTGGACGCTGGTAAAGTCGCCCTGGCCACGGTCGATGGCGGCACGCTCCTGGGGGCCAACAAAAAAGGTGTTGAGCCGGAAGCCCTCGATCTCTCCCTGCAGGAGGCGCAGGGGCTTGAGCACCAGAGAGCAGCCTACGGTGATATCCCGGATCTCGTCCTTTCGGTCGGCCAGAGCATCGCACAGGTCTCCTGCGGCACTGCTGCAGGTGCCAATGAACACGTTGTCGCCGCTCTTGACGCACTTGACGGCTTCCGCCGCCGTGGTGAGCCGCTCCCGGTACGCCTGCAGAATATCCTCTCGCATCTATCGTCACATCCTTTTCGCTTTTTCAACAACTTTTGCATTATACCACAGCAAAAAGCCCGGCGCAATCCTTTTGCGCCGGACCTCGGTTTATTTTTTCTCTCCCGGTGACACCACCAGCAGCACCGCCGCCAACAGGATCAGAACGATGCCCACGGCAATGCGGACGGTCAGCGCCTCATGAAACACCAGAATGCCGATCACCACACCGGTCAGGGGCTCAAAGGTACTCAGCAGAGAAGCCTTCACCTCACCGCAGAGGAAAACGCCGGTCTGGAACAGCACCTGGGCCAGAGCCGCCACGAATACGCCCAGCACACCCACTGCTGCCCAGGCCTGCCAGGGCAGGGCCACCATCAACTTGCCGCTCACAGCGGAGAACAGACCGATCTCCACGGCACACAGCAGGGAGATCCAGAAGGAGATGGTCAGCATGGGAAGGTGGCTCAGGCCGCTTTTTCCCAGCAGGAGAATATAGAGGGCGAAGGTCACGCCGGAGAGGACAGCGATAGCCATACCCTCCAGGCCCTCGTTCTGCCCGGGCTGATAGAAGCAGATGACGCCCGCCGCGCAGATCGCCAGGCAGAGAAGCTGACTGCCGTGGAGTTTGGTGCGGAAAAAGAGGGCGCCCAGCACCATGACGGATACGGGATAGGTAAAGTGCAGTGTCGTGGCCAGGCCTGAGCTGACGTACTGATAGGAGCTGTAAAGCAACAGCGGCGTGATGCCGCAGAAGACGGACAGCAGCACCAGGCGCCGGAACTCCGACGCCGTGACCCGGAAGGACAACCTGGGCGAAAATGCGATGATCAGTGCTACGGTAACCGTGCCGAAGGCAAAGCGCCAGAAGGCCACGGTATAGGTATTGCCGCCGTAGGCATATACAATTTTTGTCAGAAGCGGCATGGTGCCGAACAGAATGGCGGACAGAATCACGAACAGCGCGCCCATTCCCTCCGGCGACTTTCCCTTTTTCACGGCGCTCCCTCCCTTTTGCAGTTTTTTATTATAACACGGTTTTCGCCCCTCGTCTGCATCAAATTGCACCGCCGGGAAAAATTTGCCCCGATGGGTTTGACACGCCGCCGCGGCCATCGTATAATTCTCCTATCAAGAGGAGAGGCAGGTGCCTGTTGTGGATCTGATCGTCAAACGTTTTTCGGAGCTGACGCTGGATGAGCTCTATGCTATTATGAAGCTGCGCTCCGACGTCTTTGTGGTGGAGCAGAACTGCGTCTATCCGGATCTGGATGACCGGGATCAGGCCGCCATCCACGTTTGGCTTCAGGATGAGGCCGGCATCGAGGCCTATCTGCGGGTCATGGACAGGGGCGTCACCCAGGAACACCCGGCCATTGGCCGGGTGATCGCCAAAAAGCGCCGCTGCGGGCTGGGTACCCGCGTTCTCCGGGCCGGCATCGAGGCGGCGCGGCGGCAGTTCGGTGCCGACAAGATCTATCTGGAGGCCCAGGTCTACGCCAAATCCCTGTACGAAAAGCAGGGCTTCCGGCAGGTGTCCGGGGAATTCCTGGAGGACGGCATCCCCCACGTAAAGATGATCCTGGACTGCGGCGCATAAGAGTATATAAAAAGAGGGAGCAGGCTTCGCCTGCTCCCTCTTTTTTCGTTATTACAGAACCACGTTCTGCGGTTCCCCGTCCAGCCAGGCCCGGAGATTGTCGAAGACAATCTGTGCCCGGATGGTCATGGATTCCCGTGTGGCAAAGGCCACGTGGGGTGTCAGCAGGGTGCTGGGGGCGTGGAGCATCTGGGTATCCGCCGGAAGCGGGGGCTCGGCGGTGAACACGTCCACGGCGGCGCCGGCGATGACGCCGTCAGCCAAAGCACGGGCCAGGTCGTCCTCGTTGGTAACGGGGCCGCGGGCCACGTTGATGAGATAGGCGGTGGGCTTCATTAGGGAGATCTTGGCATAGTCGATCATGCCCCGGGTGCTGTCGTTCAAGGGGCAGTGGAGCACCACGATGTCGGACCGGCGCAGCAGCTCCTCCTGAGACACCTGCTCCACATACTCAGGGGCATCGTCGTGATGATGGCGGCTCTGGGCCAGGATGCGGCAGCCGAAGGCGTGGCATAGTTCGCCGGTGCGGCGGCCGATCTTGCCGTAGCCGATAATGCCCACGGTCTTGCCCTTCAGCTCGCAGCCCACCAGTCCGTCCTTGGTGAGGCCGTCGCGGCATCGCTGCTGGACCTGGGGAATATTCCGCAGCAGAGACAGCGCCATGCCCAGCACCAGCTCTGACACCGCCTCGTTGGAATAGCCGGAGGCGTTGCTGACGGTGATACCCCGCTCCCGGGCGGCGTCCAGGCCCACGTGGTCTACGCCGGTGAAGGCCACGTCAATGAAGCGCAGCCTTTCGCACCGGCGGATCACGTCGCCTGGCAGGGGCATGTTGGCAATGATCACAGCATCGGCGTCACAGGCCTGGCGCACCAGCTGCTCCGGATCGGTGGTCTTCGAATACTCGGCAAATTCCACGCCCTGCTCCTCAAAGGGCTTTTTGAGGGCGGACAGCTCCCGGGCGCCGATGCCCAGGGATTCCATGATCACGACTTTTTTCATAGGACTTCGTTCCTTTCACAAACCTTTTTATCGCTTGAACATGGCAATGATCGCCAGAAGCATCACCGCCAGGAGGATGACGTTCAGCAGAGTCGCCGGGAGGGACACGGCAAACACCGTACCCAAAATGGCGCCCACCGCACCGCCGGTGACGGCGCAGACTGCCAGCTTCTGGGAATAGTTGCCCCGCCGAATCACCTCCGCGCCGCCGGACAGGGGGCAGAGGGCGCCCAGCACCAGCACCATGGTCAGCGTGGCCAGAGGGCTCAGGCCCAGGATCAGGAAAAGAGCTGTCCAAGTGGGCTTCATGGGAATGCCGAACATATTCAGCAGGGCTGACGCGAAGCAGATGATCACCGCTACCGCCAGCTTCCAGGAGACCAGCCCCATGGCTGTACCGGTCCGGCCGGCGGAGAGGATCATCTTTCCGATCAGCACCAGCAGGGATACCACCAGCGCTATCTTCATGACGGTTTTCACCAGGGCGCCGTCAAACCGGCTCACCAGCCGGGCACCCGTCACGCTGCCCAGCATGGCCGCGGCACCGCACAGCACCACCATGGCCAGATCCACCGGGGTGTCCGAGCGGAGCAGAGAGAAGGCGATCACCGCCCCCGGCGTCAGTCCGCAGGCGACCAACGTGCCGGGCAGGGTCTTGTCGTCCGTCAGGCGGAGCTTCTTGGCCACCAGCGTGTTGAGCAGGTAGTCGGAGATGCCCACGCTGGCGCAGAAGTAGACCAGCGCCTCCAGCAGCGCGATGAGGAAAACGCTTCCCCTGGCGGCGGAGAGTCTCTCCTTGTTGCGATATGCGATTGTCAGAATGGCGATCCCGTAGAAGATGCCTGCGGCCAAAATGACCGCGCTCAAAATTCGCTGACCCATATCCGCCTCCGTTTTCGTTCTTATGAGGAGAGTATAGCAAACAGACAGGCCAGAGTCAAACAGAGCTTGTTTCTTTTTAACAGAGAGGGCCACCGCCTTCGCGGTGGCCCTCTGCGGGTTAGCGGGTATCACAGCCATCGGACCTCGCCGGTGGCAATATCGTAGACGGCACCCAGGATGTCCAAACCCGTCGACGGGATCTCCGGATGGTCGGCAAACTCCCGGCGGATAGTCTCCACCGCGTGGCGCACGTTGAGGCAGCAGGCGGCGTCCGGGTCCCGCTCCTCCCCGATGGCGGAGAGGATCTCATCGGTGATATTGCGGATGAAGCCGTCTCCCCCGCCGCTCAGGGCGGCGCTGACGGCGCCGCAGCCGGTGTGGCCCAACACCAGGACCAGCTTGCAGTGGAGGTGGGCGGCGGCATATTCGATGCTGCCCAATTGGTGCTTGTCCAGCACGTTGCCCGCCACGCGGATCACAAACAGTTCTCCGATGCCGGCGGAGAAAATGCTCTCCGGGATCACCCGGGAGTCGGAGCAGGCGACGACGATGGCGTATGGCTGCTGCCCCTCCGCGGCGGTCCTGCGGCGGAGGGCGGGCGATACGTCGCCGCCGCTCCGGACGGCAGTCACGTACTGTCGATTGCCCTCGGCCAGGCGGTCTATCAGCGTTTGATTCTTGATCATATCGGCGCTCCTCCTTTTGTCTATTATAACACCGTCTTTTTCCGGGGAAAAGAGCGGCCAAATTGTTTTCTGCCCGGAAAATGCTAAATCGTCAAAAGCACCCGGGGGCCAAAGCCTCCGGGTGCTTCTGCAGAGAGTTTTGTCAGCTTCTCTGATCGGTTGGAGAGCCGATGTTATTTGAGGGGATCGATATACTTCTTCGTATCCTTGGCAATCAGGCCGGCAAACAGAATCAGGGAGAACAGGTTGGGGATGCACATAACGCCGTTGCAGAAGTCAGCGGCGTCCCACAGGACCTGAGCGGAGATCACGCAGCCCACGAAGGTCATGGCCACGTGCAGGATGCGGAAGATGATCAGGGACTTGGAGCCGAACAGATACTCCCAAGAGGTCTCGCCGTAGGTGCACCAGCCGATGATGGTGGAGAAGCAGAACAGGACCAGGGAGATCGTCACCACGATGTCGCCCAGCTTGCCCAGGGCAAGGGACCACGCCGTGTTGGAGATCACGGCCGTCTGAGAAGCGGCGATCTGACCGCCGGCAACCATGTCGCCCACGCCGGAGACCAGGATGACCAGAGCGGTGAAGGTGCAGATAACGATGGTGTCGAAGAAGACCTCAACGATACCGTACAGGCTCTGACGGGCGGGAACGTCGATATCGGAGGTAACGTGGACCAGAGGAGCGCCGCCGACGCCGGCCTCATTGGAGAACACGCCGCGGGTCACGCCCTTGGAGATAGCGGTCCGGATGGTGATACCGGTAATGCCGCCCCAGACAGCGCTGTTGCTGAAGGCGCTCTTGAAGATGATGCCGAAAGCAGCAGGGATGGCAGTGGCGTGCATGATCAGAATGATCAGACCGAAGAAAACATAGATCACAGCCATGACAGGGGTCAGGACGGTGCAGACCTTACCGATCTTCTTGATACCGCCCATGATGACCAGGCCGGACAGGATGCAGAACAGGATGCCCCAGACCCACACAGGGACGGCGGGGATGGTGGTGCCCAGCACGCTGGCCATGGAGCTGGACTGCACGGCGTTGCAGGAGATGTAGGAAACCAGGACGCAGCAGACGGCGAAGATGACACCCAGAATCTTGGCCAGCCACTTCCAGTTGTCCTTCATACCGCGGGTCAGGATGTACATGACGCCGCCACGCCAGATGCCCTTGTCGTCCTTCTCACGGAAGTGCATGGCCAGGATGATCTCAGAGTACTTGGTGGCCATGCCGATGATGGCCGCGATCCACATCCAGAAGATGGCGCCGGGGCCGCCGGAAACCAGAGCGGCGGACACGCCAACCACGTTGCCGTTACCGACGCAGGAGGACAGAGCCGTTGCCAGAGCCTGGAAGGGATGCAGCTGGCCGTCGCCGCCGCTGGTCTTCTTCTTCAGGCCGCCGAACACCTCGCGGATGGCGATACCGAACTTACGGAACTGGACGCCGCGGGTCACGATGGTCATCAAAAGGCCGGTACCAAAGAACACAACCAGCATGATGGGACCAAACAGGAAGCCCGTGCCGGCATTAAAGAAATTGTCCAGACTTGTCAGAAATGATGACATTTTAATTCCACCTCAATTCAAAATTCTTTGTTTGTCATGTAGTTGCGATCGGTCTTTGCGCTGATCAGGCAACCCCCATAAGCATTCCCCCGTTTGTGATTTTCAATCTCTTGCACACTTCTGTGATATATGTTTCCGGTCTGATTTCTCCGGTCAGACCGTTTCACAGATGAAGTCCGCGATGGCCTTGGTGGCGCGGACACGCTGTCCGAACAGATCGTGGTCCGTGTGCAGCACCAGCAGCGGCCGGAAGTTGGGATGCTCCGGGGACCAGACCCGATCCCAGATGGGCTTGACCATGTCGCCCGGAGGCGCGATGATGTCCGCATCGCCTACGATACACAGCACGTTCCGGTTGCTGGCAGCCAGCTTGGCCAGGTCGTCGTCAAAGACCATGGCCTCCAGGTTTTCATCAATGTTCCGGCAGACGGACTCAACGCCGTCCCAATGGAGGGGATAGCCGTCCCGAAGAACGAACATCTGGTCGTCCATCCGGTTGTGGCGGACGAAGTAGGTGGGATCAAAGGGTGCCAGCAGGATGATACCCCGCAGCCAGGGCAGGGCCGCGCCGGTGTGGATGGAGGTATTGCCGCCCATGCTGTGGCCCATGATGTAGATCCGGTCGGGATCCACGTTGTACTGCTTGCAGAATTCCTCGCCGTGGACGTATTCCGCCAGAGCCATGGCATCCTCGATGCAGTTGGTGACCAGGTACTTGCCCTCACTTCCCCAAGCACCTCTGTGGTGCGGCGATACGGTCACGCAACCGATGCGGACCAGGGCGTGGAGGATATCGTCGTGGCGGGCCGTTCCCGGATAGCCGTGGAACATGATGACGCAGGGCCGGGGCTTGCTGAAGCTGGCGTCAGGCCACATGATCTGACCATAGAGGTGAGACCCGTGGGAGACGAAATCCAGGCTTCCGTAGCTGGACAGGCTCTCCATCGGCGTGTCCGGCGCGCAGGGGGGATCGGTAAACAGATACTCCGGACGAACGATCGGGCTGCTGCAGCACTCCTCATTCTTCTTCATGACTTTCGTCACACTCCTTTAATCAATTCTGCATAAAGCTTTACAGCGGTTTCCTGTACTTCTTCCCGGGAAACGCCAATGTGGACCGTGTCGCCCTCCCGGCTCACGCTGCGGCCTGCCGCCGCCGCCAGAACCTTCTCTGCGTCCCCGTGGTACACCACGGTGATGACGGCGCCGCCCTCCGGCAGGGACTGGACGAACGTCCGGCCCTCCTCCGGCGCTTTGCTGAGGTCCTTCAGCACGGCGATACCGGCCAGACCCGGCGTCTCCTCCGTCCCGATGGCCGTTCCCGGCAGATCATCGAAGGTGGAGCGCACCCGCAGCAGCGGTACGCGGAAATCCATGGCGGCCTGGACCGCCTTGGGATGGATGACGCCGCTGCCCCACTGGGCCAGAATCAGCATATCCCGCTGGGAGATGGTGTCCATGAACGCCGCCTCGGGCACGATGCGGGGATCGGCCTTGGCCACGCCGGGCACGTCGGTGTAAATATCCACGGCGTCGGCTTTCAGATATCCGCCGATGAGCACGGCGGAGGTGTCGCTGCCGCCGCGGCCCAAGGTGGTAGTAAAGCGATCCGGTGTGCGGCCCTGGAAGCCCGTCACCACAGGGACGATGCCCTTCTCCAGCGCCTCGGTCAGCGGGCCGGGGTCCATGTCTGTCACGGCTGCGCTGCCGAACACCGTATCGGTGACGATGCGAGCGCTCTCCCCGGTGAAGGGACGGGCGGCCACGCCGTTTTCCATCAATTCGTCGGCAAAGACGCAGGCGGAAATGGTCTCGCCGCAGGAGATCAACTGGTCCTTCACCATGAGATCGCCGCCCCGCAGCAGGCCCAGCAGCGTGTCGGTGGCATAGGGCGCACCCTTGCGGCCCATGGCGGATACCACCGCCACCACGCGATTTCCGGCCCGGAGCTCCGCCTTCACGTGATCAATGGCGGCCTGGCGGCTCTCCGCCGTGGCGACGGAGGTGCCGCCGAATTTCATGACGATCAGCGACATGATTCTCGCTCCTTACGCATCGAAGCCGGCGAAGAACACCTGGTTCCCCCTGCCCAGCTGCTCGGCGGCCAGGGCATGCATCTTCTCTACGCTGACGGGGGCGGTCACGACGCCGTCACCCATCTTCTCCCGGGCCAGATCGCCCAGGAACGCGAGATCGGCGCCCCGTACGTAATACTTGTGGCACACAGCGGAGTTATCCACAGTCGCCGCGCCGGTGAGCTTGGGATCACGGGCCCAACCCACGTGGATGTCCACGATGTCCTCCACCATGGAGTGGGCGGTGGGATAGCGGCCGGCGCCCTGGCCATAGAAGCTCAGGCGGCCCACATACTTGCCCACCAGGGTGATGAGGTTGTTGTTGTCGGGCACGTTGGCCTCCAGGGTGTCGGCGGCAAAGAGGGTGGGCTCCACATAGGCGGAGACCTTGCCGTCCTTGCCGGCGCCGTGGCAAATCAGGCGGCACACCAGGCCCCTGGCCTGGAAGGCTGCGATATCCGCGTCGGTAATATAGCGGATGCCGGCGGTGGGGATGTCGTCCGGGGAGATCACCGCGTCAAAGGCACGGTTGGCGGAGATGGCGCATTTGCGCTGCACGTCCAGACCGTCGATATCGGCGGAGGGATCTGCCTCGGCATAGCCCAGCTCCTGGGCACGCTTCAGCGTGGGCTCAAAGGCGGCGCCGGTGCGGGTCATGTTGTCCAGGATATAGTTGGTGGTGCCGTTGATGATGCCGCTGAAGGACTCGATGGCGCCGCAGCGGCGGGTGCGGGTCAGATTGTGCAGCCAGGGGATGCCGCCGCCGGCGCTGGGGGTATACTGCAGGCAGGCGCCGGTCTCGTGGGAGAGCTGATACAGCTCCTTGTAGTACTTGCTGATCAGGTGCTTGTTGGCAGTCACCACACTCTTGCCCGCCTTCAGGGAGGCGGTGATGAACTCGTAGGCCGGATGCAGGCCGCCGATGGACTCCACCACCACATCCACCTCCGGGTCGGAGACGATCTGGTTGATGTCCTTGGCGTGGATGCAGGGGATCTCCTCAAAGGGGCGCAGGTCCATCACGTATTTGACCTCGATCTCCGGGGCCAGCTCATCCCGGATGATCTCATAGGCACCGTAACCGACGACGCCCAGGCCGATAATCGCAACTTTCATAATACTGTTCCTCCCGTTCTCTTCTTACTTCTTCCTTACAGAATGTCCATCTTGGCCATGGTCTCTGCGATCTGGACCGCGTTCAGGGCAGCGCCCTTGCGGATCTGATCGCCGGCACACCAGAAGGTCAGGCTGTTGGGGGCGGAGATGTCTGTGCGGATACGGCCCACCCAAACCAGGTCGCCGTTGGAGGTGTCGACGGGCATGGGGTATTCGTTCTTGGACGGATTGTCAAACAGCTTCACGCCGGGGGCGTTGGCCAGCAGCTCACGGGCCTTCTCGGGGGTCAGCTCCCGCTCGGTCTCAATGGTAATGGCCTCGCTGTGACTGCGGAACACGGGCACGCGGACGCAGGTGCAGTTGACCATCAGGTTGGGCAGACCCAGGATCTTCCGGCCCTCGCGGAACATCTTCATCTCCTCGTGGGTATAGCCGTTGTCCTCAAAGTAGTCGATATGGGGGATCAGGTTGAAGGCAATCTGGTGCTGGAACACCTTGGGCTGGGCAGGCTTGCCGTCCAGCACGTCGCGGGTCTGGTTGCTCAGCTCGCTCAGGCCCAGGATGCCGGCGCCGGAGACAGCCTGATAGGTGGCGGCCGTAATGCGCTTCAGTCCAGCGTAATCGTGGAGGGGCTTCAGGGGCACCATGGCGATGATGGTGGAGCAGTTGGGATTGGCAATGATGCCCTTGTGCCACCGCAGATCCTCGGGGTTGCACTCGGGGACCACCAGGGGCACGTTGGGATCCATACGCCAGGCGGCGGAGTTGTCGATGACCACGCAGCCAGTGGCGGCCACCTGGGGCGCCAGCTCCTTGCTGATGGCGTCGCCTACGGCGAAGAGAGCGGCGTTGACACCCTGGAACTCCTCGATCTTCGTCTCACGCACGGTCAGCTCCCCGTCACCGAAGGGGACCTTCTTGCCGGCGTTGGCGGCGATATCCAGCGCCTTGACCTCGCTGGCGGGGAAGTGTCGCTGGGCCAGGGTCTTCAGCATTTCGCTGCCCACAGCGCCCATAGCGCCGACAACCGCAATTTTGTATTCTTTCATGTCACAACTCCTCCTTGTATAAATGGACAAAAAGCGAAGTAATACTGCCCTTGTTGTTATACATATTACCTCATTAAAGTGCAATCAAGAATAGACATAACGAAATAAACTGGATAAAAGAGCGGGAAGTTTGTTCCCAATCTTGTTTTTTGTGCTTTTTTGTATATAATCGTATTGAGAGCTATATCCTGTCGCCGGCGGCACGTTTTCCCTCCGCCGCTTTACGGTGAAAAAAGTCCGTTTTCCCACAAAAAAGGAGCAAATTATGTCACTTAAGCACATCGTAAACGCCATTGATTATGACGCGGTCCGGGTCTACAGCAACTGTGTCCCCTCCGGCAGCGGATATCTGAAGGAGCTGTCCGGCATATCAGCAAACTGGAAAATTGTTAACCCGGCCCGGATCGTGGCGGTTTCCTCCGGGGCTTTTCTGCTGACGCTGGAGGGAAAAGACTACCTGCTGCGTCAAAACGACATTTTCTTCCTGCGGGAGGGTGATGAGTGCTCCATCAAGGTCACCTCCGTCGAGCCGGCGGAGATCTGGTGGCTGGATCTGACCGGCAAGGGGCTGACTGCCTTTCTCAACCAGGTTTCGGCTCTGGATGGCAGCCGGATCACCCAGCGGATCTCCAACCCGGGCTTTATGCGGGAGCTGCAGAGTCTGGTGCTCAACTACTACGACAACAGCCCCGCCGACACCATGAACTGCATCGGCAGTACCTACCGCATTCTGGCGATCCTGGTGGACGAGTGCATCAGCAGCTCCTGGACCGCCGTACCCTATCACTCCGACGCCATCATGTACACCGGCACGTGGAACCTGTGGCCCTCCCCCCTTCAGGGACGGCACAACGAGATCTATACCAATACCACCCGCTCCTATGCGGAGCTGGACTTCTACGGCAGCGGCATCCGCTGGTACGGCGCCATGAACTTCGACTGCGGCAAGGCCGATGTGATGATCGACGGCGTCTACCAGACTACCGTGGACGCCTACAGTCCCAACCGGCTGCCCCGGCAGCTCCTCTACTCCAATACCCATCTCTCCCCCGGTCACCACATCATCAAGATTTTCTGCAACGGCGAAGCCAACAACAAGGCCACCAACTGCGATGTGACCATTGAGAGCTTTTGGTACCACTCCTCCGCCGCGCCGGCAGACGTACACAGCGGCTTCAAGTCCGGCATCGTGAAAAAGGCCGCCCAGTACATCAGCCTCAATTACAGCCGGGACATCTCCATCGAGCGGATTGCCGAGGAACTCCATGTGAGCCGGTCGTATCTGACCTCCAGGTTCAGCGCCGAGATGGGTCTGACCCCGGCCCGGTATCTGGCCAACATCCGCCTCTCCCAGTCCAAGGAGCTACTGAGCACAACCGCCTCCCCCATCGCCGAGGTGGCCGCTGCCTGCGGGTTCCAGGACTCCTACTACTTCTCCCGTTTTTTCAAGGTCAATACCGGCATGACCCCCAGCCAATACCGCAAGTCCTCCTCCGACGAGGAGGGCGGCAAGTAAGTGCCGGAACAGAGTACTCATGCAAGGAGGCCGCTATGAGCGAGTTCACCATCCGCTACGTGGGCGATCAGGCCCTGTCGGTGGAGTTTGAAAATGAGATCAGCATGGCTGTGAGCCGCAAGGTGCGGGCTCTGCGCCGGGAATTGGCGCGGCGGGATCTTCCCGGTCTGGGGGAACTGGTCCCCTCCTACCGGGCGCTGCTGATCCACTATGATCCCCTGACGCTGCACCCGGAGATCCTGATCCGGGCCGTCACCGAGGCGGCGGAGGCCATGGATCCCGCCGGTTCGGCAGGGGGGACGGTGGTGGAGATCCCCGTTCTCTACGAGGGGGAATACGCCATGGATCTGGAGGAGATCGCCCGATTTGAGAACAAGACCGTGGAGGAGATCATTGCCATCCACAGCGGTTGCGATCACTACGTCTATATGCTGGGCTTCGCTCCGGGTCACCCCTATGCGGCCCGGTTTGAGCATCCCTTCTCCATCCGCCGCCGCAGCTCGCCCCGTGTGAAGATCCCCGCCGGCAGCGTGGCCGTGCAGCGGGATCTCAGCGACATCATCCCCTTTGAGCTGCCCTGCGGCTGGAACGTCATCGGCACCACCCCCGTCCTCATCTGCGACTATCGAAAGGAGGACCCGTTCCTGCTGCGGCCGGGAGACTGGATCCGCCACGTCCCCATCGACCGGGCTCAGTTCCGGGAGATCCGGCGCCAGGTGGAGCTGGGCGAATACCGGTGCCGCCGCTATGAGAAGGAGGCGGTACGATGAGATTTCTGGTAGAAGCCCCAGGCCTGCTGACAACGGTGCAGGACGGCGGGCGCTACGGCTACGAGCGCTTCGGTATGTCCCCGGCCGGACCCATGGATCGCCGCGCTTTCCGCATCGCCAACATCCTGGTGGGAAACCGTCGGGACGAGAGCGCCCTGGAGGCCACTGTCACCGGCCCCACGCTGGTCTTTGACGGGGACGGCGTCATCGCCTTGACCGGGGCAGACATGGATGCTGAACTGAACGGTGCCCCCTGCCCCACCTACCGGGCTCTGGCGGTGCACGCGGGAGACCGCCTGTCCATGGGGGCGGCAAAGGAGGGTTGCCGGGCCTACATCGCCTTCTTCGGCGGGCTGGACGTGCCCCCCATCATGGGCAGCCGGGCCACCGCCCTTCAAAACAGGATCGGCGGCTATGAGGGCCGAAAGCTGGCCGCAGGCGACGCCATCTCCGTCCGGGCGGAAGGCCCCCTCCCCGGCAATCTGGCAGGCAGGCAGGCGCCCCGGCCCGTCTTCTCCCGGGATATCACGGTGCGCGTGATCCTGGGCCCCCAAGACGATCTTTTCACCCGGGAGGGGCTGGACACCTTTCTGACCCGGCCCTACACCGTCAGCAACGATTTCAGCCGCATGGGCTATCGGCTGGAGGGTCCGGTGATCCACCACGTGGCGGACGGCAACATCATCTCCGACGGCATCGTGGCCGGGGCCATCCAGGTGCCCACCTCCGGCCAGCCCATCATCATGATGGCGGAGCGGCAGACCGTAGGCGGCTATACGAAGATCGCCACGGTAATCTCGGCCGACCTGCCCCTGATCGGCCAGGCCAAGGCCGGCGACCGGCTGCACTTTCGCTCCGTCGCCGTAGAGGAGGCCCACCGGGCCTTGCGGCAGGAGGAACAGGCGCTCCGTCAGTTGGAGGAGTCTGTCTCCTCTGCGCCGGCAGAGATGCCGGAAAAGCAGTATCGCATCCACCTCAACGGCCAGGTGTATCACGTGAAGATCCAGCGAATCGAACAGGAGGAAACACCATGTATCAGATCGATTTGAACAGCGACGTGGGGGAGAGTTTCGGCGCCTATCGCATTGGAAACGATGAGGAGATCCTCCGCCGCATCACCTCCGCCAACGTAGCCTGCGGCTATCACGCCGGCGACCCCATGGTGATGGACCGGGTGGTCCGTCTGGCCCGGGAGTACAACGTGGCCGTGGGAGCCCATCCCGGCTACCCGGATCTGATGGGCTTCGGCCGGAGGAAAATGTCCCTCTCCCCCGACGAGGTGAAAAACTGCGTCAAATACCAGATCGGCGCCTTGTGGGCCTTTGCTCGCAGCCACGGGGTGTCCCTCCAGCATGTGAAGCCCCACGGCGCCCTGTCCAATCTCTGTCAGCACGACCGGGAGGTGGCCCGCGCCATCTGCCAGGCGGTGTATGAGGTGGATCCCTCCCTGATGATCTTCTACTGCGCGGGGGCCGTACTGGGTGAGGAGGCGGAGAAGCTGGGGCTGACCGCCGTGTCGGAGATCTTTGCCGACCGGGCCTACCTGGACGACCTGTCCCTGGTACCCCGCAGCCAGCCCGGCGCCATGATCACAGACGAGGATCTGGCGGCGCAGCGCTGCATCCGCATGGTCAAGGAGGGCGTGGTCACCACCATCACCGGGCGGGACGTGCCCATCCGGGGCGATACCCTGTGCGTCCACGGCGACGGCGCCCAGGCCCTGGCCTTCGTAGAGCGGATCCGCCGGGACTTCCAGCGGGAGGGCATCGCCGTCCGAAATTTTCAGAAATAGTTGAAATCTCCCCATAACGCACAAAAAGACGCCTGAAATCTCAGATTTCAGGCGTCTTTTTTTTGCGCTTATCAGCTCTTGAAGTTGTGGGCGTCCTGCAGCACCATGTCCTTGACTTTCATCAATCGGGTGGTGTTTCCCCGCTCGTTCTCATCCAGTTTCATGGAGATGTAGCGGATGTTCTGCTGGGTCTCCGGAATGACCACATATTCCAGGGCATTGACCCGGCGGCGGGTCTTCTCGATCTCCTGGGCCAGCAGCTGCATGGATTTCTCCACCTCGGCCAGCTCCAGCATATCCCGGAATACGCTCTCCAACGTCTCCAGAGCCGCATCCAGCTCGCCGCTGGTCTGAGCAAAGCCGTAGGGATAGATCTCAGCGCCATCGCCGGTGGTGTGGAAATCATAGACCGGCACGTTCACCGACATGACGTTGCGGAAGCTCACGTCCAGCTCCACCCCGGCCTTGGGATAGAGCAGGGCCTGCTCCAGCATCTCCGGGCCCATGACGGCGGAGGCCACGGTAAAGGCGCCGTTGGCACGCTGGAGACCCTCCTCCACCTTTTTGCGCAGGGCACGGTTGCGGCGGACGATGTCCAGAAACTGCTTCATCATCTCGTCCCGCTTGTCCTTGAGCAGCTTGTGGCCCCGCACCGCCGTTTTCAGCAGGCCCTTCAGCCGGGTCAGCTCCATGCGGGTGGGGTTGATGGTTTTCCCTGCCATGGTCCACCTCAGTCTTTCTTGGGCAGATACTTGTCCAGCATCTCCGGCTTGATGCGCTTCAGCTCGGAACGGGGCAGCATGCTCAACAGCTCCCAGCCCAGATCCAGCGTCTGCTGGACAGAGCGGTTCTCCTCGAAGCCCTGGTTCACGTAGCGCTTTTCAAACTCGTCGGCAAACTTGGCATAGAGCAGGTCGGTGGGGGTCAGGGCGGCCTCGCCCAGGATGGTCATCAGCTCTTTGGCCTCCTTGCCGGAGGCGTAGGCGGCGAAGAGCTGGTTCATGGTGGGGGCGTGATCCTCACGGGTCTTGCCCACGCCCACGCCCTTGTCCTTCAGACGGCTCAAACTGGGCAGCACGTCCACGGGAGGCAGGATGTTCTTGCGGTACAGGTCCCGGCTGAGGATGATCTGGCCCTCGGTGATGTAGCCGGTCAGGTCGGGGAGGGGGTGGGTCTTGTCGTCCTCGGGCATGGTCAGAATGGGGATCATGGTGATGGAGCCCTTGCAGCCCAG
>CACZNU010000139.1 GCA_902782615.1 Oscillospiraceae bacterium
CGCGGCATAGAGGGCGGCGCAGGTGACCAGATCCTGCTTCCAGGTGATCTCGTTGGGCGCATGGGCCTGGGACTCGGCGCCGGGGCCAAAGCCCACGCAGGGGATGCCATAGCGGCCCTGGATGGACACGCCGTTGGTGGAGAAGGTCCACTTGTCGATCAGCGGACGGCCCACGCGGGTGGAGGCAGCCTTCTCGTCGGCATAGAGCCGCTCGGTGCCCCACAGGGCGTGGTGGGCGTCCACCAGCGCCTGGACGTGGGGGGCGGTCTCCTTGTTGATCCAGGTGGGGAAGAAGCACTCGGTCTCATAGACGTGGCCGGTCCAGGCGGGGCGGTCGTACATATACATGGACACCTTCACGTCCTTGGCATACTTGCGGCAGGCGGGCAGATCCTCGATCTCCTTCAGGCAGGACTGATACGTCTCACCGGCGGTCATGCGGCGATCCACGGAGATGGCGCAGCTGTCGGCCACGGCGCAACGGGAGGGGGAGGTGTAGAAGATCTGGCTGGTGGTGCAGGTACCCCGGCCCAGGAAACGGGCGTCCTCATAGTGATCGGGGTTGTACTTGGGATCCAGCATCTTCACGAGACCCTTGATCTCCACGGTGTCGTCGGCGGGATTCTCGTTGAGATCCCGGACGTTCTCAATGATCTCCGCCATCTTGTGAATGGCGTTGTCGCCCCGCTCGGGAGCGGAGCCGTGACAGGAGACGCCGTGGACATCCACCCGGATCTCCATGCGGCCGCGGTGGCCACGGTAAATGCCGCCGTCGGTAGGCTCGGTGGAGATGACGAACTCAATCTTGCTGCGGGCATCCTCCGGCCCGTTGAAGTACTCATTGACGATGGACTGCCAGCACATGCCGTCGCAGTCCTCCTCCTGGACGGAACCCACGATCATGATCTTGTAACCCTCCGGGATGAGCCCCAGATCCTTCATGATCTTGCCGCCGTAAGCGGCAGCGGCCATGCCGCCCTCCTGATCGGAGCCGCCACGGCCGTAAATAATGGTGTCGGTCTCATAGCCCTGATAGGGATCGGCCTCCCAGTTCTCGATGTTGCCGATGCCCACCGTATCGATATGGGAGTCGATGGCGATGATCTTATCGCCCTGGCCCAGCCAGCCGATCACGTTGCCCAGCTTGTCGATCTCCACCTTGTCATATCCCAGGTTCTCCAGCTCCCGGGCGATGCGCTTGACCACCCGCTCCTCCTCACAGGACTCCGAGGGGATGGCGATCATATCCCGCAGAAAGCGGCTCATCGCATCCTGATAGCCGGCGGCTGCCTGCTTGATGGCTTCAAAATCCATAATACATTCCTCCCCGTGCAGCACACGAAATATGGCGCATTCCGCGCAGAATAATTGTTCCTATTTTTTATAATAGCACAGCAATGACGGATGTCAAACAAAAAATAATGAAACCTAAAAATTATTTTGGAAAAGTGATTGATTTCTGATAGAAATGTGATATGATGAATCTGTGAAAATGGGAAAGGGGGGCAGTCTATGGAGAGCAAGCGCCTGGAAATGCTCAAGCAGCTGGCAGATGGTATTGCCGCCCAGTTCGGCGACAAGTGCGAGGTGGTGATCCACGATGTCAACAACATGGACCACTCCATCGTCTACATTGTAAACGGCCACGTATCCGGCCGGAAGGTGGGGGACGGCGGATCCCGTGTGGTGATCGAGCAGGCCATTCAGGCCAATGCCCAGCCGGAGGATGAACTGTGCTATCTGACCCGGACGCCGGATGGCAGGATCCTCAAGTCATCCTCCATCTATATCCGGGGTGCCAAAGGGGCTGTGACGGCCATTTTCTCCATCAATTACGACGTGACGAGCTTGATGATGCTTCAGCGGGAGATCGGGCAGGCCCTCTCACCTCGTGACAGCAAGCAGACCGAGCCGGAGAAGATCCTCAATGTCAACGACCTGCTGGATGATCTCATCGAGCAGTCGGTGGCACTGGTGGGCAAGCCGGTGGCCGCCATGAACAAGGATGACAAGGTCCGTGCCATCCAGTTCCTCAACCAGAGCGGAGCCTTTTTGGTCACCAAGTCCGGCGACAAGGTTGCCAAATACTTCGGAATATCCAAATACACACTGTATTCTTATATCGACGCCAATAAAAAGCAGGAGGAGAACAAGAAATGATCGATCTGACTATCAACAAAGTCGGTCTGGAGCACAATATCCAGAAGGCGAGAGAGAACAACGTCATCATCCCCACCTTTGCCCAGATGGAGAACCCGGAGCTGATCCCCGAGAAGATCAAGGAGAAGCTGACCCACACCGGCCTGTGGGATGTGGATCCGGTGAACCTGTTCCGCATCACCTGGAAAAACGAGGCCAAGGAGACCGGCGGTCTCTTCCAGCCGGTGCCCAACTACGTGGAGATTCCCAGCGTCCTCTCCGGTGTGCCCTGCCGCATCATCGCCATGGCCGGCAAGTGGTTCCCCACCGGCTGCCATAAGGTGGGCGCCTCCTTTGGCTGCCTGGCCCCCCGCCTGGTGACCGGCCAGTTTGACGCGACCTATCACCACGCCGTGTGGCCCTCCACCGGCAACTATTGCCGCGGCGGCGCCTTCAACTCCAAGCTGCTGGCGGTGGACTCCGTGGCCATTCTGCCTGCTGAGATGAGCAAGGAGCGCTTTGAGTGGCTCAGCAAGATTGCCGGCCAGGTCATCGCCACCCCCGGCTGCGAGTCCAACGTGAAGGAGATCTTCGACAAGACCTGGGAGCTGCGTCAGGATCCCACTATGATGATATTCAATCAGTTTGAGGAGATGGGCAATCCCCTGTGGCACTATAACGTCACCGGCAGAGCCCTGGCCGACCTGTTTGAAGCCATCAAGCGCCCCGGCGACAATTTTGCCGGTGCCTGCTTCACCTCCGGCTCCGCCGGCACCATGAGCGCCGGTGATCTGCTGAAGGAGCGCTATCCCCACCTGAAACTGGCCGTGGGCGAGGCGCTCCAGTGCCCCACCATCCTGAATAACGGCTTTGGTGGCCACCGGATCGAGGGCATCGGCGACAAGCACATCCCCTGGATCCACAACGTGAAGAACACCGATATGGCCATCGCCATCGATGATGAAGACAGTCAGCGTCTGCTGCGCCTGTTCAACACGCCGGAGGGCCAGCACTATATGAAGGAGGAGCTGGGCCTGGACCACGAGCTGATCGAGAAGCTGACCTGGCTGGGCATCTCCGGCATCGCCAATGTGCTGTGCTGCATCAAGATGGCCAAGTACTATGAGCTCACCGAGCACGATGTGGTGGCCACGGTGCTCACCGACTCCGCCGCCATGTACAAGTCCCGGGTGGAGGAGCTCAACCAGATGTACGGCATGTACAGCACCATTGAGGCAGGCAAGGACCACGCCCTGCATATGCTGGGCCTGAAGACCGACAGCATGCTGGAGCTGACCTATGTGGACCGCAAGCGCATCCACAACCTGAAGTACTACACCTGGGTGGAGCAGCAGGCCCGGGACGTCCGCGACCTGAACGCCCTGTGGTACGACACCAAGGGTACCTGGGACGCTGTCCATGCCCAGGCCGCGGAGCTGGATGAGCTGATCAACGAATTCAACGAGGCCACGGGCCTTCTGAAGAAGCTGTAAGCATTGAAAAACGCCAGTGGGGCGGGGCATCGCCCCGCCCCGTCTCTTTGAAAGGGAGAAAACATGAAAAACGTCAAGTACGCCAAATGTGTCCGCTGCGGCAAGATCTACGAGGCTGTGCCTAATTTGACCAACTGCGTTTGCGGCGGTATCCTGGATATCATCTATGACTATGAGTATATCAAATCCGTCCTCACCAAGGACAAACTGGCGGCGCGGAGCAACCGCTCCATGTGGCGCTACCGGGAGTTACTGCCGGTGGAGGAGACCACGCCGGATACGCCCCTGCGGGTGGGCTGGAGCCCCCTTTATGAGGAACCCCGTTTAGCCGGGATGCTGGGTATCCGGAAGCTGTGGGTGAAGGATGACGGTCAGAACCCCACCGCCTCCCTGAAGGACCGGGCCAGCGCCATGGCGGTAGCCAAAGCGATAGAGGCGGGAGCGAAGACCATCGCCTGCTCCTCCACCGGCAATGCCGCCTCGTCTCTGGCGGGAAATGCCGCAGCAGCGGGATTGAAGACCTACATCTTCGTGCCGGACCGGGCTCCCAAGGGAAAGGTGGCCCAGCTGATGATCTTCGGTGCCAATGTGATCTCCGTCAAGGGCAACTATGAAGAGACCTTCAAAATGTCCGCCGAGGCCATCGAAAAGTATGGCTGGTACAATCGGAACGCCGCCATCAATCCCTACCTCAGCGAGGGCAAGAAGACGGTGGCCCTGGAGATCGCCGAGCAGCTGAACTGGGAGATGCCGGACTACCTGGCCATCTCTGTAGGCGATGGCTGCACTATCGCCGGCGTATGGAAGGGGTTCAAGGACCTGTACGCCATCGGCTTTATCGACAAGCTGCCCCGCCTCATCTCCGCCCAGTCCACCGGCTGCTATCCCATCAACCGCGCCATCCAGGAGGGAGGCGACTGGTCTCCCATGGAGGAGAACACCATCGCCGACTCCATCTCCGTGGGTGTGCCCCGGAATGCCGACAAGGCATTGATGGCTATTCGAGAGTCTAACGGGCTGGCCGTGTGTGTGACAGATGAGGAGATCCTGGCGGCCCAGCGGCTGCTGGGCCGGACCTGCGGCGTCTTCGGCGAGCCCGCCGGTGTCACCGGTACGGCGGCGCTGAAGAAGGCCTGTGAGGAGGGCCTCATCGAAAAGAACGCCACTGTGGTCTCTGTGGTCACAGGCAACGGCCTCAAGGACGTGGATAACGCCATCCGCAGCGCCGGGGAGCCCCTTCACATTGAACCTGACCTTGAAAAAATGGTAGAGGGCTTTGCTAAGCGCGGTGTGATAGTGGAGTAACGGTGTCACATTCCAGACAGAACGATAAAAAAGATCCCGGAGATGGAATCCATCTCCGGGGTCTTGTTGTCTATGAAGGGAATCACTCTTGGGGAGGCTGCACGGGCGCGGGCGCTTCCGGAGCGGGAGCGTCGGCCTCAACGGGAGGAGCCTTGGTTTCCGCCGCCATGGCGTCCGCCATACCGGAGGCGTAAGCCTTCTGCCGGACCTCCTCCAGCTCCTTCTGGTGGGCGGTCTCCATGCGGGAGACCTTCTTCTCCGCCTGGTGACGCTGTACCGAGTGTTTGATGCCACGGAGGAAGAGGATCAGGGCAATCACCGCCACGATAGCCATGCCAACGATGCCGGGGGTACGCAACTGCCAGAAGTTCTTGATGGTGAAAATACCGTTCAGCATGCCCAGATAGTACAGGGCGATACCCAGGCCGATGGAGACGATGCCCAACAGCAGATCCAGCACAGCGCGGGCGTGGTGGTTGCCCCGCCGGACAAAATAGCACAGGATCAGCAGCACAGCGGCCAGGAACAGGGCGGGGGACTGGGTCAGCAGGATCTTGTCCAGTGTCATCTTCATAGCGATACCTCTCTCTCATAGAAATCAGAGCATGTTCTTGCCCCGGGGAATGAACTTTCCGTTGGGTCCGGCCAGCAGATTGCCGTGATCCACCACCAGATTGCCACGCAGCCACACCTGCTGAATACCGCCGCGGACGGCAAAGCCCTCATAGGGAGTATAGCCCGCCTTGCCCACCATATCGGCGGCGTGAAGCTCATGGTCGGAGGCGGGGTCATAGATCACCAGATCGGCGTCGGCGCCCTTGGCAATCACGCCCTTGCGGGGATACATGCCGTAGAGCTTGGCGGGATTTTCCGACAGCGTTTTGCACATGGTGGCCAGACTGATCTTTCTGGTGGTGACGCCGTAGGTGTAGATCAGTTCGCCCCGGGTCTCCACGCCGGGCACGCCGCCGGGGATCCTCGTGAAGTCATCCCGGCCCAGTTCCTTCTGCTCCAGGGTGAAGGAGCAGTGGTCGGTGGAGATGGTCTGGATCTCACCCCGACGCAGACCGGCCCACAGGGCTTTCTGATCGGCGGTCCTGCGGATGGGGGGCGAGCAGACATACTTGGCAGCTTCCCGGAAGTCGGGATTATAGTAGACGCTGTCATCCAGCACCAGGTACTGGGGACAGGTCTCCACGTAGACCTTCTGGCCCCGTTTCCGGGCGGACTCCACCTCCCGCAGGGCAGCGGCGTTGGTCAAGTGTACGATGACGACGGGAATGTCCACCGTCTGGGCGATGCGGAGCAGACGGCTCACCGCCTCTGCCTCCAGCTGATCGGGCCGCGTCTGGGGATGGCAGGCCACACTGTTTTCGCCATGGGCCTTTTTCTCCGCCACCAGAGCGTCGATGACGCCGCTGTTCTCACAGTGGACGCCGCAGATGCCGCCCTTTTCCTTCAACTTCTTCAGCGCCTTGTACATGGCCTCGTCACCGATCATCATAGCTGGATAGGTCATATACATCTTGAAGGAGGAGATGCCGGCGGCGTACATCTCGTCGATCTCCCGCTCGATATCCTTGTTCCAGTCGTCGATGGTCATGTGGAAGCTGTAGTCGCAGGCGCACTTGCCGTCGGCCTTTTCGTGCCACAGCTTCAGCCCGTATGCCAGGGATTCGCCCTTGTTGGGGCAGGCGTAGTCGACGATGGTGGTGGTGCCGCCGTGGAGGGCGGCCAGAGAGCCGCTGGCAAAATCATCGGCAGTGGTGGTGCCGGCCACATCCAGATCGAAATGGGTGTGGGCGTCGATAAAGCCGGGCAGGAGCAGCTTGCCGGTGATGTCGATGACCCGGGTCTCAGCCTGGGGGGTGATGGTGCGGGAGACCTGAACGATCTTCTCGCCGTCCACCAGTACGTCGGCCTTTTTGGTGCCCTTACCGGAGACCACCGTGCCGCCCCGGAACAACGTTTTCATATGAACCGCCCCCATTTGGAAAACATATCAATTCAACTGTATTGTATCACAAAAAACGAAAAAATCCATAGGGAATTGCCACGCTGTCTGATATAATGCAAGAAAAAGCGAATGCTCCCGTGACCGCATGGCATCAAATGGGTACAGGAGAGGTGAAAGGCCTTTTTGACGAGGGAGGAGGTGTGCCGATGGAGGACAGACAGATCGTGGAGCTGTACTGGCAGCGCAGCGACGACGCTGTTGCCGAGACCCAGCGGAAGTATGGGCGATACTGCCGTACCATCGCCATCGGTATTCTTCATGACGAAGCCGACGCTGAGGAGTGTGTCAACGACGTGTACGTGGGTGCTTGGAATGCCATGCCGCCCCACCGGCCGGACAATCTGTCGGCTTTTCTGGCTGGAATCACCCGAAATCTGGCGCTGAAGCGGTTCCGCGGCCAAAGTGCGCAGAAGCGGGGCGGGGGAGAAACCGCCGTGGCTTTGGAGGAGCTTGAGGAAGTCATCCCCGCCGGCGGCAGTTTGGATGAGCAGGTGGCGGAACGGGAACTGGCCCGGAGTTTGGACGCGTTTCTGGCCGCCCTGCCCGTCAACCAGCGGCGGGTGTTTCTGTGCCGCTACTGGTATTTCGACTCCGTGGGCACCATCGCACGACGCTTCGGCTACAGCGAGAGCAAGGTGAAGATGATGTGCAAGCGCACACGGGAAAAGCTCTTGCTCTACCTGCGAAAGGAGGGAATCATTTCATGAAAACGGAAGCACTGCAGGATGCCCTGTGCCTGATCCGTGACGACTATATCCTGGATGCCCACGCCGGCCCTGCCGTTTGCAGAACGCCCCGGCTCCGATGGGGCGCGCTGGCGGCCTGTTTGTGCATTCTGGCAGTGGTAGCCGCGCTGAAGCTGCTGCACAAGGCTCCCGCGCCGCCTATCTCCGACCCCGGACCCGGACCCATCACAGAGCCGGACCCGCAGCCTGTTGGCCCCCTGGGTGATTGGCCGGTGGTCTATAACCAGGTGACAGCGGTCCCCGATGAAGGAAAGTATGCCTTTTGCCTGTTCAGCGAGAAGCTGACGGAGGAGGAGCGCTCCGCCATCATCCCGGAGGGCCTGCCCGACTGGCTGGAACTGCGCAGCGCCGTCGCCTCGTACTACGGCTGGGAGGAGGGCGTGCTGAACTGCGTGGAGCTGTCGCTGGTGAACCCCGATACGGGCGACCGCTTTGAGCTCTGCATCTGTCCGCCGGGGCAGCATCCGATCTGTGATGAGATCATTATCCCGGCGGATGCCGTCCCTACCGACATTGACGGCACGGACGTGGTGCTGTGCCAGTACGGGGGGATGCTGTGGACCTCCTTCTCCGGCGGCGGTGTGGACTATTATGTGTCCGGATCGGGACAGATGGAGGTGACAGACCGGCTCAAGGAGGACTTCTTTCTGTTGGTGGTCAGCCTGATCCGCTCTGCTACCAGCCCCGATCTGGAGAGGCTGCAGTTCCACCCGGAGCAGCATGTGTTCCAGGAGAGGGACCTGACGCCGGAGGAAGCGCGGCTGGATCCTGATTTCGGCGCGTATTTTCCCACGGCTGAGCCGGACGCCCTTGTTCGTGAGCAGATCAGTCGGCTGCAGAACAGCGACTACAGCATCAACAACCTCGCTGCCTTTTGGCACAGCGGGTACGACTATCTTACCTGGCAGATTCGATATTCGGATGAATACGACGCCCGGCGGATCGTCTCACCGGAGGAACGGGAGCGGTACGATCTCGCCCTCTATTCTCTCCCACTGGCCGAATCTGTGCCGGAGAAATACCGGGAGACGGTGATGAACCCCGTCTTCCGCTCGGAGGAGCTGACGGAGGAGATGGTCCTGGCCCGATGCTCCGCTTTCGGCGACAGCGGTGAGGGCAGAGACGCCCCCTGGATTAACTTCAGCGTACTGTTTGACAGCAACGTGCTGGTGGATATTACCGGCAAGAACGTCTCCCCGGAGTGGATCTGGGCCCAGCTGAACAGCATGAGATAGGCGCATCAAGACAAAAGGAGCCTCTGCCCATCGGGCAGAGGCTCCCCTCTTCTGTAATGCAAATATCCTTTACAGATACAGATAACTGTACTTCTCCCGGATCCGCAGGATCAACTCGTCCAGGGCCGTGGGCAGGCCGTTGTCACGGGTGGAGATGTCGTACGCCTTCGGCGGTCCGAAGGTGCGGACCATCACCTCGTCACCGCCCTGGAACAGCACGCCGGAATTCTGAGACTCCAGCATATCCTCCAGCGTCTGGAACAGGGTGAACTTGTCGTGGCAGGGTTCGGAGGCATAGGGACAGAACTGGGTGCAGTTGCCGCACTCGTTGCACATCTTGTCCACGTGGAGGATCTGGTGGCTGCCGTCGGGCATGGTGATGGCCACGTTGGCCCGGTTGGGACAGGAGTCCACGCAGTTCTCGCACACGGTGGAGCACTGGAGACAGCGGTCGCCCTCGCAGCAGGTGTCGCCGCTCATGTTGAGGATGCCCTTCTTGGCGATAGCGTCCGCCTTGGTGACGAAGGCGGCCTCGGGGATCTCATAGACGTAGGGCGTACCGATGACCTCCTGGGCGAAGGCGGCGGCGTCGGCGATGCCCTCCACCACGGTGGCCGGGCCACGCTTGCAGTCGCCGGCGGCGTAGACGCCCTCCACGTTGGTGCGGAAATCGGGACGACCCTTCTTGTCCAGCGCAATGCCGTTGGCGGCGAAGAGAGCGTCGTCCACCTGCTCGCCCACGGCGGAGATCACCAGATCGCAGGGGATGGTAAAGTATTCGCCGGTGGGAACGGGGCTGCGGCGGCCGGAGGCATCCGGCTCACCCAGGCGCATCTTTTCACACTTGAGGAGACCATCATCCTGGGCGACGGGGGCAGCCAGCTCGGCGAAGGCCACGCCGTCGGACATGGCCAGGGCCAGCTCATGCTCGTCGGCGGGCATCTCCCGCTTGGTGCGGCGGTAGACGATGGTCACGTTCTCGGCGCCGCTGCGTTTGGCCAGACGGGCCGCATCCATGGCGGTGTTGCCGGCGCCGACGACAGCCACGTTGCCGCCCACGCCGATGAAGCCGGCCTTGACGCCCTTCATCCACTGAATGGCACCGGCCACGATGCCGGGAATGCCCAGACTGCCGGCCTTCCAGGCACCCACGGCGTAGAGGATGTGGGTGTAGCCCAGGGCTTTCAACTCCTCCACGGAGGGGGCGGGAGCGCCGCATTTGACTTCCACGCCATAGCGCAGCATCAGATCGATGTCCTTCTGGATGGTCTCGTCGGCGATACGGAAGGAGGGGATCACGTGGCGGGGTACACCGCCCAGAGTGGCCTCCCGCTCAAAGATGGTGGTCTCGATACCGGCCCGGCCCAGGAAGTAGGCGGCGGAGATGCCGGTGGGGCCGCCGCCGATGATGGCGGCCTTCTTGCCGGGTACCCGCTCCGGCACCTTGATGGAGGCCATCAGGGCCTCGTAGCCGTTCTCGGCGGCCACCAGCTTGGTGTCACGGATCTGCACCGATTCGTCGTAGAAGTTGCGGCTGCACTTGGTCTGGCAGCGGTGGGCGCAGATGGTGCCGGTGATAAAGGGCAGGGGGTTCTTCTCGGTGATGAGCTTCAGCGCCGGGCCGAAGAGGCCCTTGCGGCACAGCTCGATGTACTCGGGGATGTCCTGCTGGATGGGGCAGCCGCCCTTGCAGGGGGCCTTGAAGCAGTCCATCCAAGGCACGCCGTCCTCGCTCTTGCGGGAGGGCAGGGGCTTGATGGGTTTGAGGTGATGGGGGTCACTATGGCTGGCGGAGGACAGGTTGCAGATGGCTTCGGTATCCGTGCCGGCAAAGGGACGGTAGGGGAGGGATTCTACCTTTTTCACCATCTGATACAGGCGATTGTAGCCGCCGGGCTTGAGGATGGTGGTGGCCACGGTGATGGGCCAGATGCCCGCCTCGAACAGCTTGTCGCAGTTGAAATACTCGGCGCCGCCGGCGAAGGAGATCCGCATTTTTCCCTTGAACTGACGGGAGATCCGGTGGCACATCTCGATGGTCAACGGGAACAGGGACCGACCTGACATATACATTTCATTGCCAGGCAGCTCGCCCCGGGTAGTGTCCACCGGGAAGGTATTAGAGAGCTTCAGACCGAACTCCAGACCGTTGTCGTCCGCCAGCTTCTGCAGCCGCTCAAACATGGGAACCGCGTCCGCCCACTGGAGATCCTCCCGGAAATGGTGGTCGTCAAAGACGATGTAGCCGTAACCCATGGCGTCCAGGGTGCGGCGAGCCGTCTCGTAGCCGAGAATGGTGGGGTTGCACTTGACGAAGGTGTGCAGATGCTTTTCGGTGATGAGATAGGAGGCGATACGCTCGATCTCGTCCGGCGGGCAGCCGTGGAGGGTAGACACGGTGACGCTGCGGCTGACGTGGGGAGAGATGCCCTCGATATAGCCGGCGTAATCCGGGAACAGCTCCTTGAGTACAGTCAGGCACTCACCCCAGATGGCGGTCTTGGCAGCGTCCTTCATGCCCTCAATGTAGGTGTTCACCTTCTCGCCCTTGATGCCCTCCAGGTCATACCCCACGGACATGTTGAACACAAAACCGTCGGGGTCACCCAGACCGTAGACCTTGCTGATGACCTTCAGAGCGCACCAGGCCTTGATGTACTCCTCCATGGCCTGGGGAACGGTCAGCTCGGTGGACCACTCCTGGTTGTAGCCCTCGTCGTTGGCCAGAATGCAGGGGCGGGGCACACAGGCGGCCAGCTCGGCGCCGTCCATCTTCTGAACGGTCTTGACCTCAAAGAACCGGGCGCCGGCGAAGTAGGCGGCGATGATGTTCTGGGACAGCTGGCTGTTGGGGCCGGCGGCAGGCCCGAAGGGGGTCTCGATCCGCTCGCCGAAGATGGGCAGGCTCTTGCCGGTGGCATGGTA
>CACZNU010000140.1 GCA_902782615.1 Oscillospiraceae bacterium
CCGTACTCGGTGAGCTGCTGCTTGATGCGCTCGGGGTTGGCCTCGGGCTTATCCATCTTGTTGATGGCCACGATGATGGGGATCTCGGCGGCCTTGGCGTGGTTGATGGATTCAATGGTCTGGGGCATGATGCCGTCCTCGGCAGCCACCACCAGAATGGCGATATCGGTGACCATGGCGCCGCGGGCACGCATGGAGGTAAAGGCCTCGTGGCCCGGGGTATCCAGGAAAGTGATGGGCTTGCCGTTCACCTGTACCTGGTAAGCGCCGATGTGCTGGGTGATGCCGCCGGCCTCGCCGGAGGCCACGTGGGCATTGCGGATATAGTCCAGCAGGCTGGTCTTGCCGTGGTCCACGTGGCCCATGACCACCACCACGGGGGCGCGGGGGACCAGGTCCTTCTCATCGTCCTTGTGATCGTCGATCAGCTTCTCCTCAATGGTGACTACGACCTCCTTCTCCACCTTACAGCCCATCTCCTCGGCAATGATGGCGGCGGTATCGAAGTCGATCAGCTGGCTCAGAGAGGCCATGACGCCGTTCTTCATCAGGCACTTGACCACCTCGGCGCCGGTCTTCTTCATGCGGCTGGCCAACTCGCCCACGCTGATCTCGTCGGGGATCTGCACGGTGACGGGGGTCTTCTTGATGATCTCCAGCTGGAGCCGGCGCATGCGGTCGGCCTCCTCCTGGCGGCGCTTGTTTGCGCCGAAGTTGCCCTGCTGGCGCTGCTTGTTGTTGCGGAACTTCTCCTTGCCCTGGACCTGCTGGTCACGGCGCTTGTTGCTGCCATTGGGACGGGCGTTGCGGCCTTCGGCCATGTCCTGCAGCCGCTCGTCGTACTTCTCCAGATTGACATTGGTGGCCTTACGGGTATCCACCACCTTGGTCTGGGGTACACGGGAGGCAGGCTGCTTGGCAGGCTGGGCCTCCTTCTTGGCGGACTCGGCAGTCTTGGCAGGCGCGGTGCCCTGGGAAGCGGCCTTCTTGGCGGGCTCGGCGGCCTTGGCAGCCTGTTCGGCGGCCTTCTTTTCCTCATCGGCCTTGATACCCTCAGCGAAGATCACCTGGATGCCGGAGACCTGATTGTGCTGGGTCAGATATTCGAAAATGAGGGAGAGCTCCCGGTCCTCCAGCACCTGCATATGGTTTTTCGGGGTCTGGGCGTATTTGGTCAGGATCTCCGTGACCTGCTTGGTGGGGATACCGAAATCCTTCGCCACCTCGTGTACTCTGTATTTGTTACCTACGATAGCCAAATAAAGCCACCTCCATGATCGTGATAGGAACGTGCGCCGTCAAGGCGCACAGAATTTACTTCGTTTTGCGGCCCTCGCCGCGCTTTTTGCCCCGGCGGAGATTCTTCTCGTGCCGGGCCTGCTCCTGCCGGCGCTCCAGCGCCCGCTTGGCCTTCACGGCCAGCTGCTCCGAGACATCACGGTAGGTCTCGTCCAGCGCCGCCAGCTTCTTGACGATGGCGTCGGCAAAGCCGATGTCCGTCACGGCGGCCATGGCCACGCTGGTGCGGCCCAGGCAGCGGCCCAGGACGTCCTTGTCAGCGGGAATGGTCAGCAACAGGCAGCTGCCGGCCTCGGCAAAGGATGCGGCGCGGCGGGCGGAAGAGGGAGCGGCATCGGACGCCACCAGGATGATCCGGGCCTTTTTGGCCCGGGCGGCGGCACCCACCGGCTCCTCACCGATTTCCACGCGGCCGGCCTTCTTGGCCAGACCGATCATTGACAGAATATGCTCCATGTCAGACCTCCTGCGCCATCTGCGCCTCCAGGGCGTCATAGACCGGCTCGGGAATCTCAAGGGAGAAGGCCCGTTCCAGCGCCCGGGTTTTTCGGGCTTTTTTCAGGCAGGCCGGGTCGGGACAGACGTAGGCGCCCCGGCCGGACTTCTTGCCGGTGCTGTCCAGCACAATCTCACCCTCCGGGGTGCGGACCACGCGGATCAGATCCTTCTTGTCCTTCATGGTGCGGCAGCCGACGCACTGACGCTGGGGGTTTTTTTTCACTTTCTGCATACCGCACACCTGCTTTCTGCGAGGAAATGCTCAGTCCTCCCGATAGGACTCGGGCTTGATGTCGATCTTGTAGCCGGTGAGGCGGGCGGCCAGACGGGCGTTCTGCCCCTCCTTACCGATGGCCAGGGACAGCTGATCGTCCGGCACGATGACCCGGCAGCTCTTGCCCTCGTCCGCCAGGATCACATTCACCACATCGGCAGGAGCCAGAGCGGCGGCGATGAACTGGGCGGGATCCTCGGACCAGCGGATGATATCGATCTTCTCACCGCGCAGCTCGTCGACAATGGCATTGACGCGCTGACCCCGGGGGCCAATGCAGGCGCCGATGGGATCCACGTTCTCGTCCTCGGACCAGACGGCCATCTTGGTGCGGTTGCCGGCCTCGCGGGCCACGCTGCGGATCTCCACGGTGCCGTCGTAGATCTCGGGCACCTCCAGCTCAAAGAGACGCTTCACCAGACCGGGATGGGTGCGGGAGATCAGCACCTGGGGACCGCGGGTGGTGCGGCGGACCTCCACCAGATACACCTTGACCAGTTGGCCCTCCCGCAGCTCCTCGCCCGCCACCTGCTCGCCGGTGGTGAGGACGGCCTCGGTAGACTCGTTACCGGTGCCGATGCGCAGGATCACGTTGCCGGTGCGGGGATCGATGCGCATGACGGTGCCGGTGAGGATCTCATGCTGCTTGGAGTTGAACTCGTCATAGACCATGCCGTGCTCGGCCTCACGCAGACCCTGGATAATGACCTGCTTGCCGTTGCCGGCGGCAATGCGGCCGAATTCCACGTTGTTGACGGGGATGTTGACCACGCCGCCCAGCTCGTACTTGGCGGAGATCTTTCTGGCCTCCTCCAGGGAGATCTGGGTGCCGGGGAACTCCACCTCTTCCACGATCTCCTTCTGCACGTACATTTTAAGGTCCTTTTTGACCTCGTCCACGTCCACGATCACGTTCTCCACACCCTCGTGGTCCCGCTTATAGGCGGTGGTCAGCGCCTGGATGATCTTTCCCAGCATGAAGTTTTGGGGGATGCCGCGTTCTTTTTCCAGCAGTGCCAGCGCGGCGAAGATCTCGTCACATTTCATGGTTGTTTCTCCTTATCTTGATACAAACGTTTTTTAAAACTCAATGCGGAGCCGGACCAGAGCGATCTCACTTTTTTCAAAGCGCAGAGGCTCGGCGGTGCCCACGTCCAGTAAAACGGCACCGTCCTCGTAGCCCGCCAACTTGCCGGCGAACTCCTTGCGCCCGTCCCGGTTCTTGTAGGTCTTGACCAGCACCGGGCTGCCCATGAACTGGGCGAAGTCCGAGGGACGCTTCAGTTGGCGTTCGGCGCCGGCAGAGGACACCTCAAACATATAGCTGCCCTCGATGGGGTCCGCCTCGTCCAACAGGTCGCTGACCCGGCGGCTGACAGCCTCGCAGTCCAGAATATCTACGCCGCCGTCCTTATCCAGATACAGCCGCAGATACCACTGTCCGGCCTCCCGGACGTATTCCACGTCCCACAGGCGGCAGCCGTTTTCCTCCACCACAGGAGCGGCCAGCTCCGCCACGATCTCGGTCACTTTTTTCATGGTCGTCCTCGCGTTTCCTAAATTTTAAGGATCCAATTTTGCCCAACAAAAAGAGCGGACATAACGTCCACTCTGTCAAACAAACTACCTAACGGGTCACATGATAACATATTAAAAGCAGAAATGCAAGCATTTTTCCCGTGGAAATGGGGCGAAAACGGACTTTTTTCCGAAAAAACAGGCCGTCAGACACGTCTGACGGCCCGTTTTCAATGACGTTTGATGCGTGCGGCGAGAGCGCACAGCAGGAATACGGCCAGATTGACCACCACCACCGTGGCGCCCACAGGGGTGCTGACCAGGTAGGAGACGGTGAGCCCCGCGCAGAAGGACACTACGCTGACGGCGCCGGCCCAGATCACCACGCCCCGGAAGCTCTTGTGGATGCGCATGGCGCTGAGGGCGGGGAAGATCACCAGACTGGAGATCAGCATGGCGCCCATCAGGCGCATGCCCAGCACGATGGTCAGTGCCGTGAGAACGGAGAGCAGGGTGTTGTAGAGATCCACTTTCACGCCGGTGGCCCGGGAATAGTTCTCGTCAAAGGTAATAGCGAAGAGCTTGTGGTAAAAGAGAACGAACAGCACCAGCACGGCGATGCTCAAGCCCACGCTCAACGCCACGTCGGACCGGTCCATGGCCAGGATGGAACCGAACATATAGCTGTCCACGTCGGTGGTCATGCCGGTGGTGAGAGAGGTGACGATGATGCCGATGGCCAGGGCCGATGCACTGGTAACGGCGATAGCGGCGTCGGCTCCCATAGGGCTGTTCTCCGTCATCCGCAGGAGAATGACCGCCGCCAGAATGACCACCGGGATGGACACTGCCAACGGCGCCCAGCCGCAGGCCAGGGCTACCGCCAGCGCGCCGAAGGACACATGGCTCAACCCGTCACCGATCATGGAGTAGCGCTTGAGGACCAGGGGTACCCCCAGCAGCGCCGCGCACAACGACACCAGTATGCCAACCACAAAGGCCCGGACGATGAAGGGGTAGGTAAACATCTCCAGCAGGAGTCTCATCGGCGCTCACCTCCGAACCGTTTGCCCCAGGGTGAGGCCAGATATTCCTGCGGTGTGCCGCAGAACCACTGCTTCTGCCCGGCGTAGAGGATCTTGGTGGCATAACGCAGGGCATTGGACATATCGTGGGTCACCATGACGATGGCAATGCCCTCTTTCTTGTTGAGATAGTCCAGCGTACGGTAGAGATCCAGGGCGGCGGTGGGGTCCAGACCAGTTACCGGCTCATCCAGCACCAGCAGCTCTCCGGCAGCGCACAGAGCCCGGGCCAGCAGCACCCGCTGCTGCTGACCGCCGGACAGCTCCCGGTAACACCGGTCCTTCAGCTCCAGAATGCCCAGCTTGCCCAGATTCATCAGAGCGGTGCTCTTCTCGGCGGGGGTGTGGAAGAAGCGGATGCCGCCGGCGCTCAAAAAGCCGCTGAGGACCACCTCGTAGACCGTGGCGGGGAAGTCCTTCTGGGCCCGGGTCTGCTGGGGCAGATAGCCGATGGCACCCCGGCGCAGAGCGCCGTCCCAGGTGATAGTGCCGGACAGGGGCTTCAGCAGACCCAGCAGGCTCTTGAGCAGGGTGGATTTACCGCTGCCGTTCTCGCCCACGATGCAGAGATAGTCGCCGCTGCGGACCTGAAAGCTCAGGCCTTCCCAGATGGCCTGGCCCTCATAGCCCAGGGACACGTTTTGACAGTCGATCCAGATGGTTTCGTTTTGTATCTCGTTCATGAAAGACCCTCCTTCAGGGCGTCAACGTTTTGCCGCATCAGGCTCAGATACGTCTCGCCGGCGTCAAAATCCGCCCGGCTGACGGCCTGACAGGACTGGAAGGTCAGCACCCTGGCGCCGGTGGTGTCGGCGATGGCGTCGGCGATCTTCCGGCTGCTCAGCTCGATGGTATAGACCACGGGGATCTGTTCATCCCGGACCTTGTCGATCAGATATTTCAGGGTGGCGAGGCTGGGCTCCGTATCGCTGGCGCAGCCGTGGAAGGCGGCCCGGTAGTTCAGATCGTAGGTGCGGCAGAAGTACAGCAGGGGGAACCGGTCGCCGAAGACCAGGGTGTTGCGCTGAGCGCTGTCCACCACCTGCCGGAACGCCTTATCCAGCTCTGTCAGTTCCGCCAGATAGCCGTCCAGCCGGGCCTGATAATTCTCCGCGTGAGCAGGGTCGGCGTCCATCAGCGCCTGACCAATGACGCGGCAAAGCTCCATGGCGATGACGGGAGAGGTCCAGATGTGCTCGTCGTACTCGATCTCGTCCTCCTCCTCGCCGTCATCCCGGACCTGCATGCCCTCCACCACCTCCTCGGCCAGGGTGTCGGCATAGTCCATCATAGCCAGGACCGTGCCGATGCCCTCACCGGAGGAAGCCAGGATGTCCTCCACCCAGACCTCGCTCTCGCCGCCGTTGTAGATAAACACGTCGGCCTGGGACAGGGTGATCACGTCCAGCGGTGTGGGCTCAAAGCTGTGGGCCTCCCGTCCGGCAGCCACCAGCAGCGTCACATCCACATCATCTCCGCCGATCTGACGGACGAAATCATAGTAAGGGAACAGGGTGCAGACCACGTTCAGCTTGCCGCTGTCCGGTTTCGCCCGGGTGCCGCAGCCGGGAAGGAGAAGCAGCATCGCCAGCAGGGGGCAAAAAATACGTTTCCTCATGTGGCATCCTCCCCGGAACACTTTTCACACAGACCGTAGAACAGGGTGCGGCGGGGATTGATGACGAAGTGGTGCTCCGAGAGCAGGTGGGCGTACAGCTCCCCCAGGTGGGAGCAGTCCAGATGCTCCATGCGGCCGCAGCGCTCGCACTTGAGGAGGAAGCAGTCCCGGCCGGCGTGGCGGCTGTCGCAGTACTGGTAACGGGCCCCATCGTCGGTGACGATCTTGTGGACCAGTCCCTGCTGCTCCAGCCGCTCCAGCTGGCGATACACAGTGCTCAGACCCACCTGGCTGCCCTGCCGGTGCAGCAGCTCCGCCAGCTCCACGGCGCCGGCGCCCTCGGCGCAGCTCTCGATGCAGCGCAGGACCTCCCGTTGCTGGCGGGTCATATAGGTGACGGACATAGAGATGCCTCCAATTTGAAAATGAAAATCATTTTCAAATTATATCGGTTTTTCCACCGGTGTCAAGAGGGTACGGCAAAAAAACAGCACCGGCGCGGAAGCGTCGGTGCTGCGAAAAAACGGGATCAATGGCGCTGATCCTCGTGATAGAGCATGAGGTCGATGGCGCCGGGGATGTTGCGGATCTCCACCCGGGGCTCGCTGGGAGCGTATTCGCCGTCCAGGGACCAGGGGATGTCGTCCTGGGTCTCCAGGGTTACGGATCTGACATGACGGAAGATCACACCGGGATAGTCGTACTCCATGGAGGCAATGGCCACGATGAGGTTCTGCAGATCCAGAGCTGTTTTGGGTGTACGCAGCAGGAGCAACTCGAACTTGCCGTCGTCCATTTTTACCCGGTCCGGGTTCAGCTTCACGAGACCGCCCAGGGAAGTGGAGTTGCAAACGGCGCCGAAGATAAAGTCCCCCTCAAAGATCTCGCCGTCCGCCACCACCCGGCAGGAATAGGGCCGCAGGGAATCCAGGTCGCCCAGGCCCTCCAGAATGTAGGCAAAGTGGCCCAGAGCGTTCTTGGTGGCCTGGGGCGCCGAGTAGGAGGAGCGGGTAAAGGCGCCGAAGGAGGCCACGTAGGCGAAGGAGCGGCCGTTGTGGGTGCCGATGTCCAGGGGAAAGGGGTCGCCCCGGATGATAGCCTCGGTGGCGTTCTCCGTCTGGGAGGGGATATGGAGACTGGCGGCAAAGTCATTGGTGCTGCCGTTGGGCAGATAGCCCACCCAGGGGCGCCGGGGCAGCTGCATCAGACCGGAGATGGTCTCATTCAGTGTGCCGTCGCCGCCGGAACAGACCACCAGATCAAAATCCTGACCCATCTCCCGAGCTACGCGGGTGGCGTCGCCGGGGCCCTCCGTCATGTGGACGTAGACCAGGTATCCCGCCTGGGAAAAGCGGGCCACCGCGTCGAAGAGGGGGGCCCGGGACTTCGTCCGCCCGGAGCGGGGATTGACAATAAACAGAAGCGTTTTCATGACTCACTCCCTGCTGCTGATTGAATTAGGTGTGAAAGTATCTTGTATTATACCGCCGACGGAAAAAAATTCAACCGCGGAAAAAGGGGGCACAGATTCTTTACATAAAGAGACAGAGGTGGAGGGGAAGCGGGACGAAAAACTATTGCAAATGACGAAAAAATTGAGTATGATAAAATAGAATATGAAGGGGGCGGTGACACCTTGCGTGAGCGGAAATACTACTGGCGTCTGGGCCTGACGATCTTTCTGACGGCGTGTGCCGTTCTGGTGTTCTATGACACCTTCTATATGGGGGGAACGTTGCAGAGCTTTGTGACCAAACTGGTCACCGCCCTGGCCCCGGTGCTGTACGGCTTCGCCATGGCCTATCTGCTGGCGCCTATTGTCAACCGGATCGAGGATCTGGTGGACCGGGTGGCGGAAAAGTGGACAAAAACGAAAGTGGCGGAGACGGCACGGTGGCCCCGGGCTGTCAGCATCCTGCTGACCTGGGCCTTTGTGCTGTTCCTGGTGTATCTGCTGCTGGTGATGCTGATTCCCCAGTTGGTGGAGAGCATCACGGTGCTGATCAACAATGCCGAGGATTATTACAACCAGATCTATAATTGGGCCAACGGCCTCCTCAGCGAGGACACCGAGTTGGGACAGTGGGCCGCCGATCTCATTGACAACTACTACGACAACGCCTTGGATTTCCTCAAGGATAAGATCCTGCCCTGGGCACAGTCTGTGCTGACCAGCCTTACCGGCGGCATCTGGAGCGGTATCTGGAGCGTGGTGAGCTTCCTGAAAAATCTGATTATCGGCGTCATCGTGTCGGTGTACATGCTGGCCATGAAGGAGAAGAGCGCCGCCCGCTGCTGCAAGTTGGTGTACGGCACCTTCCGGGAGGAGCAGGCCCGCACCATCATCCGGGCCACCCGCAAGGTGGACGACATTTTCTCCGGCTTCGTCCGGGGCAAGCTGCTGGATTCGCTGATCATCGGCATCCTGTGCTTCATCGGCTGCTCCATCCTGGACATTCCCTATACGCCGCTGGTCAGCGTCTTTATCGGCGTGACTAACGTGATCCCCTTCTTCGGCCCGGTTATCGGCGCTATTCCCAGCGCGTTCCTGATCCTGCTGGTGAGCCCCCTGAAGTGTCTGATCTTCATCATCTTCCTGTTGATCCTCCAGGCGCTGGACGGCTATGTCATCGGTCCCAGGATCCTGGGCGGCTCCACGGGCATGTCCAGCTTCTGGGTGGTGGTGGCCATTCTGGTGGGCGGCGGCTTCGGCGGTCTGCTGGGCATGTTCCTGGGCGTGCCACTTTGCGCCTGCGCCCGGGCACTGATCAAATATCTCATCGATCGGCGGCTGCGCCAGCGGAACATGCCGGTGGAGGCCCGGGCCTACGTAAACCGGGACAGGGAGCCTGTTCCCGGAGACGAACCGGAGGAAAAAAACGAATAGACAGCAAAAGTCCGCCCCGTCCGGGCGGACTTCCTTTTTCCTCCCTTGCAAAAAAGGGGGAAATGTGATACAGTGCGCACGGACTGTTTGCTGTCCGAAGAAGAAAAGACCGCCGGAAGGGCGGAGCGGGAAGGAACGACTATGACACCGGAACAGCTGGAAAAAGTAAAAGAGTTCGTCAGTATCAGCGACACGTTTAATATCTGGAACAATCTGGAGCTCACAGAGGTGGGCGACGGTACCGCCACCATCGAGGTGCCCATCACGCCCAACAGCCTGAACTCCTGGAACACGCCCCATGGCGGATTGCTCTTCGCCATGGCGGATGTAGCCTGCGGCGTGGCCGCCGTATCGGCGCGGATGGAGAAGTGCGTCACCGCCAGCGCCAGCATCGACTATATCGCCGCCGCCGGCAGCACCGGGCGGCTGAAGGCGGTGGCCAGAGTGCTGCGCTCCGGTCGGAAGCTCTGCTTTTGCTGCGCCGAGGTGCGGGACGACAAGGGCACGCTGCTGAACCGTCTGAACACCACCATGTATTATACCGGCATGAAGCTGGAATGATAGCATAGAAAAACTGCCGACAGGAGGCGCGGTGCGATGAGAGCGTGGCTGGCGCGCTGCAGAAAACTCCATATCTGGCTGGTGAGCGTAGCGGCGTTTTTAGCGCTGTACTTTTTCCTTCGGGGAAACCGCAGCCTGATGAACGCCCTGGCTGACCGGGTGACCACTCCGCTCAAGCACGCTATGGCCCGGCTCTGCGGCCTGACCAGCGTCTCCGTGGCGGAGGTGCTGTATATCACCCTGGGTTCGCTGGCCATCTTCTACGTGGCAAACACGGTGCGCCGGCTGGTGACGCAGCCCCGGAAAGGGGAGACGGCCTATCGTTTTGTGCTGACGGTGCTGTGCGTGGGGCTGACTATTTACACCGGCTTCTGCCTGCTGTGGGGCATCAATTATCACACCGACAGCTTTCAGGACCGCACCGGCATCCATGCCCGACAAGGAACGGTGGAGGAGGTGCGGGAGCTGACGGAGCGGTTCGCCGCCGAGCTGACAGCCGCGGCGGATACGGTGCCCCGGAACGGCAACGGCGTCTTCACCGCCGACCGGCAGGAGATCCTGCAGCAGGGCCCTTCGGTATACGAGAATGCTTACGAAGCCTTTCCCACCCTGCGGATGGAGGATGTGGCCCCCAAGGCATTCTCTTGCTCCCGGTTCATGACCGCCATGGACTTCACCGGCTTCTATTTTCCCTTCACCGGAGAGGCAAACCTGAATATGGATTCCCCGGAGGTCTTCCTGCCATCCACTGTGATCCACGAGATGGCTCACCAGCGGCAGATCGCCTCCGAGCAGGAGTGCAATTTTGTGGCTATCGCGGTGTCCGCCATGAGCGACGATCCCCTGTACCGCTACTCCGGACTGCTGATGGGATATGTGCACCTATCCAACGCTCTTTACCGGAACGACCGGGAGGCGTGGCAGACGATACGGGACAGCCTTCCGGCGGAGGTGATAGCGGACATCCACGCCAACAACGTGTACTGGGCCGCCAACCACACCAAATTCACCGACGCCAGTCAGAAGGTCTATGACTCTTTCATCAAGACCAATGGCGATCCCAACGGCGTCCAAAGCTACGGCATGGTGGTGGATATGCTGCTGGCCTATTACGGGTCATAATAAAAGAAAACCCGCCCTCATAGGGCGGGTTTTTGTGTTGTTTACAGGCCCAGGCCGGGGATATTCAGACCACCGGTCAAAGCACCCATGGAACTGTTCATAGCCTCGTCCGCCTGGCGCAGCGCCTCGTTGACGGCGGAGAGGATCAGATCCTGCAGCATCTCCACGTCGTCGCTGTCCACGGCCTCCGGCTTGATAACCAGATCCGTCAGCTCCTTTTTGCCGTTCACCGTGGCCTGCACCACGCCGCCGCCCACAGAGGACGTAAAGGTGCGGCTCTCCACCTCTTCCTGGGCCCTGGCCATCTCCTGTTGCATCTTCATCAGCTTCTGCTGCATCTGCTGCTGCTGGCGCATCATGCCGGAGCCGCCGGTGAAGCCGCCTCTTGCGCTGTATCCCTTTGCCATAGTCACGTCTCCTTTATCGTTAGTTTACTTGATTTTGAAGTGGTCCAGTTGACTGCCGCTGCGCACCAGCTCGTCCAGCCGGTCCGTGGCAGGCTCAACAGGAGGGACCGGTGAAGGGGCGGACGTCTCCGCCGGCGAAGGCTGTGCCGCCGGCCTGATCACCGCGGCGGGTGTGCCCACCGTCAGATCCACCCGGACGTCCCGTCCGGCGGCGGAGGAGGTGACCTCCCGCAGCACCGTCAGCACGGCGTCGTTGTTGAGAGAGTCCCGAACAAAGTCATTGTTGCAGTATACTGTCAAAACGCCGTCTCCCACCACGCCCTTGGCCATGTTGAGGAAGACCCGATGGTTCACCGACAGGCGGCCCTTATACTGGTTGATCAGCTGATCCCACAAGCCGGTGTCGGTGGCAGAAGCCGAAGCGGCTGCCTGGGTAGTTTTCGGAGGCGCCGGGCGCTTCGCCTGACGCACGGGCTCCTCGGGCACGTCAAAGACCCGCTCCCGGCCGGACGGTTCATCGGGGAGAGGGGGTTCCTCCGGCAGGGGGGGTTCGTCGTCGTAGCGGGGCATCTCCCGGACAGGGGTGGCCTTCGGCGCCGGTTTTCTGGGGGCCGGGGCGGGGACGCCGTTTTGCAGCTGTTCCTCCAGTCGCTCGATCCGCTGTGTCAGGCCCAGCAGATCACCGCTGAGGCTCTCGTCGCACAGCTTCAGCAGGCACAGCTCCGCGTCCGTCCGGGGGTGGAAGCTGTCCGGCAGGGCGGCGCAGCAGGCTTGGAGGGTGGAGGTGATGTAGAGGAAGCGGTGTATGGACTCGTTCTTTCCCAGCTCCGCCAGAGCCTTGCGGTCATAGAGACCGGTGAGCAGGGCGGCGCCGCCCTCCGGCGCGGCCTTCATGATGGTCAGATCGCGGCCCAGATCGCTGAGCTCACCCAGCGTGGCGGCCACATCCTTGCCGCTGCGGTACAGGCTGTCAAAGAGAGCCAGAGCAGACGGGACATCCCGACCCAGCACGCAGCGCATCAGCTCCATGGTCTGGACACTGCCGGCAAGGCCCAGCACGTCCAGCACGGCGGTGCCGTTCAGCGTGCCCTCCACCACCCGGCACTGATCCAGCAGGCTCAGAGCGTCACGGAGGGCGCCGTTGGCCATCCGGGCCAGGATCTCGGCGCCGTCGTTCGTCAGGTCGATGGACTCTGCTCGGGCGACGGTGAGGAGTTGCTGCTCCATGTCCCGGGGCAGGATGCGCTTGAAGGCAAAACGCTGGCACCGGGAGAGAATGGTGGCGGGGACCTTGTGGAGCTCCGTGGTGGCTAAAATGAACATCAGATGTTCCGGCGGCTCCTCCAGGATTTTCAGCAGGGCATTGAAGGCGGCGGTGGACAGCATGTGGACCTCGTCAATGATGTAGACCCGCTTTTTCAGCACGGAGGGGGTGTAGACTGCCTCCTCCCGCAATGCGCGGACCTGATCTACGCCGTTGTTGCTGGCGGCGTCCAGCTCCGTCACGTCCAACGCCCGGCCCTCGTCGATGCTGCGGCAGGCCTCGCACTGGCAGCAGGGGGCGCCGTTAATGGGATTCAGACAGTTGATAGCCTTGGCCAGGATTCGGGCGCAGGTGGTCTTGCCGGTGCCGCGGGTGCCGGTGAAGAGATAGGCGTGGGCAGTGCGGCCCTCGGCCACCTGCCGACGCAGTGTTTCGGTGATATGGGCCTGGCCCACCACCTCGTCAAAGGTCTTGGGCCGCCATTTGCGGTACAGCGCCTGATACATCCCGGCACCTCCATCTAATAACAAATAACAGCGTCCGCAGACGGGCTCATCTCGCAAACCAGCGAAGCGTTTTCGGAATGAATGCAATGCTCCTCCGCATGAAGCCACAGAGCCGGCGCCCTCGCGGCACATGGATGGTCCCTCTTAATGCTGCTCGGTTCCCCGCCTGACATGATTCGTGGGTATCCA
>CACZNU010000141.1 GCA_902782615.1 Oscillospiraceae bacterium
GCCAGGATCAGCTGGCGCAGGGGGCAGCCGCCCAGCAGCACGCTGCCCCAGCCCACCAGCACCATGCCCAGCAGGTTCCACAGCTGGCTGGAGTGGGAAATGGGCTGGGAGAGGGCGGAGAAGCCGGTGAACTTCTGCAGGATGATGTTGCCCAGCAGCACCGTTACAAAGATGGCGCCGAAGCCGGAGATCAGGTTGAAATCCTTGAACATAACGGCGTCACGCATGCCGCCCACCATGCACAGGCGGGACTTCTGAGCCAGGGCACCCACGATCAGCGCGGCAATCAGGGACACCAGCACAGCGGCGTGCTTGGAGCCGGGGCCGCTCTCGGAGAAGGCGAAGACGGCGGGCACGGCCAGGAACAGAACGAACAGGATCACCAGCACCGCCGGCAGGGCGAAGCCCTCGGTCCGGGTCACCTCATAGGTGCGCTTGAGGGTGAAGCCCTTCTTCAGGAAGAACACGCCGATGAGGATGCCGATGAAGAAGCCGGCCAGACCCACAAAGGCATTCAGATCGCCGCCGCCCATGCGGATGACCATGCGCAGAGGACAGCCCAGGAACACCAGGGCGCCGATCATCACGAACATGCCCAGAACAAAGCGGGTGGCGGGGGAGGAGCCGGCCCGGGCCTTGAACTCGCCGGAGGCCAGGGCCATGACGGTAGAGCCAAGGACCAGACCCACGATCTCGGGGCGGAAGTACTGCACGGGAGCGGCCGTGTGCAGCTGGGTGGCGCCGGCGATGTCGCGGATAAAGCAGGCGATACAGAAGCCCATGTTGGCGGGGTTGCCCAGAGCTGTCAGCGCCACGGCGGCGACGCCCACCACCACGCCGGCGATCAGGACCCAGGGGTTGATGCGTTTGGTCATAGAAGAATCGCTTCCTTTCCAGATATTTCGTTATTTATTTTAAAATATCACGATGGATATGTCAAGACGTGGGAAAACAGGCGGCGTCAGCGGAGGAAGATCCGCTTTCCGCCCCGCCAGGGCTCCACGGTGCCAATCCGCTGGGCGGAGGGAACGGCGGTCTGCAGGTCGGACAGTAGAGCGTCCGCGTCATCCGGATCCACGGCGATCAGCAACCCGCCGGAGGTCTGGGGATCGTACAGCACGTCCTGCCGGGCCAGTTCCACGTCGCCGGGATCCACGTAGGGCTGGGCGAAAGTGCGGTTGCGGTACATGCCCTCCGGCAGGATGCCGATCCGGGCCAGCTCCACCGCCTCGCCGATAAGATCCACGCTGTCCACCCGGATATGGAGCTCCACGCCGCTGCCCTGGGCCATCTCCAGGCCGTGGCCCATGAGGGAAAAGCCGGTCACGTCGGTGCAGGCGTGGACCCGGTATTTCACCATGGCGTCCCGGGCGCCCTTGTTGAGGGTGGTCATCAGACGGACCGCCAGCTCCATGGCCGCGGGAGAGGCCAGATCCACCTTGGCTGCCGTGGTGAGGATGCCGATGCCCAGAGGCTTGGTCAGCAGCAGCACGTCGCCGGGACGGGCGCCGCTGTTGGTCAGCACCCGGCCGGGGTGGACAAAGCCGGTGACGGCCAGGCCGTACTTGGGCTCATCGTCCAGGATGCTGTGGCCGCCGGTGATGATAGCGCCGGCCTCGTAGGCCTTCTCATAGCCGCCCCGCAGCAGCTCGTGGACCGCCTCGGGGGGCATATCCTTGGGTACCGCCATGATGTTCAGAGCCAGTTTCGGCTCGCCGCCCATGGCGTACACGTCAGAGAGGGCGTTGGTGGCGGCGATCTGCCCGAAGGTGTAGGGGTCGTCGTGGATGGGCGGGAAGAAGTCCACCGTCTGGACGATGGCCAGCTCATCGGTGACCCTGTAGACGCTGGCGTCGTCGCTCTTATCAAAGCCCACCAGCAGGTTGGGATCCTCCAGGACCTTCAGATCTCCCAGCAGCTGGGCCAGGACCCCGGCGCCCACCTTGGCGCCGCAGCCGGCGCACTTGGCCAGCTTCGTCAGCTTTACTTCGTTTTCCATCAGACATTTCCCTCCTTCAGAGAATCCCAGTGCAGAATGGCCTCCAGCACGCCGCCGGCCACCGAGAGGGCCTTGTCGGAGACCAGGGAGCAGTATTCCGGTTTTCCCCGGGGATCCACGTCGCCGGACTTCATGCCCCGATGCACCGGTACGCCGTCGGCCAGCAGGCCCCGGAGCACACCGGAGATGGTGGCCTGCACAGGCAATTCGCCCACGAAGCCCACGGTCTCGCCGGCCTCCACCCGGTCGCCGATGGATCGGACGGACCGGAAAACGCCGTCGGCAGGGGCCCGGAGGACCCGCTCACCGGCAAAGCCGCCGATGAGACCGGGGATGTTGGTGTTGGGCAGAGTCGGTCCCCGATAGTACACCCGGCCCAGGGTATGGCCCCGCATGGTCTCCACCACCGCGTGGCAATCCACGCCAGCGGTGAAGCCGGGGCCCACGCCGATCACGATGGGGGCGTCATCCATGGCGGTGCCCAGGTTGCGCTTGGCCAGGATGGCGTCCACCAGGACCCGGGGCTTGAGAAAGGACAAACAGGCGCAGTCCGGATCCACCAGGACGGGAATGCAGCCCTGCCCCAGGACGGCGTTCACATCCCCGACGGTCTCTGCCCGAAGGGCGGTGACGTCCTCCACCGTCTGCCGTCCGGCGGTCACCGCGTCGGAAAAGGCCACCGTACGGCGGATGGTGGTGGGACGGGCGATCTCCGTCATGACCACCTGAAAGCCGGAGCGGTGCAATCGCAGGGCGATGCCGCTGGCAATATCGCCGGCGCCTCGGATCAGCGCAAGCATGCGAACACCCCCTTATGCAGACTGCCTGCCGCAACATGACAGGCTAAATAACTTGACAGTTCCTCTGCCGCAGCGCGTTGCGCGGCAGTTTCCACTTTGTTGATGTAGACCCGGTCACCCAGATCCTCGGCCAGGATGACCCGGGCTTCCCGCTCCGGCGTGACAAGATCGGCGGTTCCACAGCCGGCCAGCTCTGCCCAGCGTTCCGGGCGGTGACAGACCCGGGAGACGGGCTCACCGAATCCGTCGGCACCCACCACCAGGATCACGTTTCCGGCGTTGGCGGGGATCACCGGCTCGTGGGTGGCGTGGGCCTTCAGGGGCAGGCCCCGGGAGCCGTCCGCCTCCACCAGCACGTAGTCGGCCAGGGCGGCCAGTTGGGCAAAGGACAGTCCCGGCGCGGTCAGCTTGCCGCCCTCCGCCGGGGTCCCGGCGCAGACGGCGCCGTATTCCGCCACCGCGGCAGTCAGCTCCGCCGCCCCGCCGGTCACCAGGGGGTACTGTTCCGGTACCCGGATATGGGTGGAGGTACAGAGTATCACGGTGCCAAGGCTGCAAAGCTCATCCGCCAGGGCATAGAGCAGCGTGGTCTTGCCGCCGCCGCCCAGCAGGGCCGTAACGCCCTTATCTACGTTCAGCAGTTCCGCCACCATCTACATCACCAGCTCGTAAACACCCGCCGTTTCCACGGCGGCCTCCTCCAGCGTCCGGACCAGCTCGGCCCGGGTCTCCGCCGGACCGCTCCAGGCGATGCCGCAGTCAGCGGACAAGCTCCGGGGCGCGGATATCAGACGGCCGTCAAGGTGATTGGCTTGACAGATCTGTTCGGTTTTCATGGCCTCCGCCGTGGTGTGGAAGGTGACCACGACGCGGGGGGATTTCACTCTCATGGGCCGGTCTCCTTGCGTTATTCGTTCAAAAGAATCAAGATCATTATAGCAGGGATGTCCCCACTTTACAAGAGGGGGCGGAGAGGGTATAATTTCATCAAAAGGAGGGATCTCGATGGAAAACGACCTGCATCTGGTGCTGTCGGTGCGGCTGTTCACCGACCGGAAATGCTTTGGCCCCGGCGTGGCGCAGCTGCTGCACGCCGTGGAGGAGCACCACTCCCTCCGGGCGGCGGCTCAGTCCATGGAGATGGCCTATTCCAAGGCCTGGACCATCATGAAGAACGCCGAAAGGGGGCTGGGGGTCAAGCTGCTGTCCTCCAGCACCGGCGGAAAGCACGGCGGCGGCGCCGCGCTGACCGAGGAGGGCCGCCGGATCCTGACGGCCTATGACAGCTACTGCCGCAAGCTCCGGGCCTACGGGCAGGAACTGCTGGCGGAGGAATTCTCATTTTACGGTGAATGGCAATGATCTATCTGGATAACGCGGCGACGACCCAGCGGAAGCCTCCCCAGGTGGCGGAGGCCGTTGCGGCCGCCATGAATACCCTGGGCAACAGCGCCCGGGGCGCCCACCGGGGCGCTCTGGACGCAGCCCACACCATCTTCGCCGCCAGGGAGAAGCTGGCGGCTCTGTTCGGCTGTCCCCGGGCCGACCACGTGGTCTTTACCGGCAACGTGACGGAGGCCCTGAACATCGCTCTCTTCGGGCTGGCGGAGGAGGGGGACCGGGTGGTCTCCACCGTGCTGGAGCACAACTCCGTGCTGCGGCCCCTCTACTGCCTGGAGGCGGAGCGGGGGATCGACCTGCACCTGGCCGGCGCGGACCGGCAGGGCCGGCTGGACTACGGGGAGCTGGAGCGGCTGATCCGCCCTGGCACCCGGCTGGTGGTCTGTACCCACGCCTCCAACCTGACCGGCAACGTGACGGACGTGAGACGAATCAGCCAGATGGCCCATGAAAACGGTGCCCTGCTGGTGGTGGACGCGGCCCAGACCGCCGGCACCCGACCTGTCAACATGGACGATCTGGGGGCGGACGTGCTGTGCTTTACCGGCCACAAGGGGCTGATGGGCCCCCAGGGGACGGGAGGCATGTGCATCCGGCCCGGCGTGGAGATCCGGCCCCTGAAATACGGCGGGACCGGCGTGCAGACGTACCTGCCTCAGCAGCCGCCCCAGTATCCCGTCCGCCTGGAGGCGGGTACCCTTAACGGCCACGGCATCGCGGGCCTGTCCGCCGCCGTGGACTGGCTGAAGGAGACGGGCCTGGAGCGGATTCATGAGAGGGAGACCCTGCTGACCCGGCGTTTTTACGAGGGCGTGCGCCGGATCCCGGGGGTGACGGTCTACGGTGATTTCACCGGGGACCACGCCGCCATCGTCTCGCTGAACATCGGCAGCCGGGATTCCGGCGAGGTGGCGGACGATCTGGCCCAGGACTACGGCATCGCCGTCCGCGCCGGCGCCCACTGCGCGCCCCGGATGCACGAAGCTCTGGGCACAAAAGAGCAGGGGGCGGTGCGCTTCAGCTTCTCCTGGTTCACCGCGGAGGAGGAGATCGACGCGGCCATTGCGGCGGTGGAGCAGCTGGCGTCGGAGTGAGAAGCGACAGACAGGGAAAATGGAAGAGCAAAAAGGAGGGCTGCGCCTGTCGGCGCAGCCCTCCTTTTTCGCGGTGGTGTCCGCTGTTTTTTGCCGGGGCGAAAGTTGACAAATAAGCGTCAACTTGCTATCATTTATTTATTAACTTATTAAATGGGGCAATAGTTGCATTTCGGGAAATGACCACCGGAAAACCGGCTGCCGGACAGGGGGAGGGCCTATGCAGTATCGATTTACCGACGGCGAATGGGAGCGGATCCTCCGGCTGTTTGCCGCCAGACAGAGCCTTCTGAGTCCGGTGAACCGGGCCAACACGGCGGCACTGCTGGCCTCTCTGGATGCCGGACGTACGGTAACTGTCCCAGCAGAGGCGGAGCGGATCATCGCCCTGCTGCTGACGGAGGCGGATGAGCCGGAGCCGCCGGAGCCGGAAAGGCGCATGCCCGCTGCCCCGCCGGAGCATCCGGAGGAGGAGCGGACGGAGGACGGCGTCGCCGCCATCGTGGAGAAGCTCCGGCTGTTTATGGACGCGTATCGCCGGACGGAGCCCCAGCACGGGCGGCAGGGACAGCTGATAAGGAGAAGAGAATGACGATGGATGTGAAACGGACGCCGGTCTACGGCACGGTGCTGGAAAAGAACCCGCTGCCCACGGCGCGGACCCCATTTCTGACCATTCCGGGACAGTTCCGTGGCCAGAGCGCCCCTCTGACGCTGGATAAGGAGACGCTGAGCAAGCACACCATGCTGATCGGTGGAACGGGCTGCGGCAAATCCAACGTGTTTTACCACATGATCAACGGCATCCGCCGGCAGATGACGCCGGAGGATGTGATGATCGTCTTCGACACCAAGGGGGACTACTACCGCCTGTTCGCCCGGCCGGGAGACGTGGTCATCGGCGGCGGCAGAGCTTTTGCGGACCGGACCGTCAAGTGGAGTCTTTTCCGGGAGATCCTGTCGGACGGCTGGAAGCGCAAGGACGTGGAGCTGAACACCCAGGAGCTGTCCTGGGCCATTTTCCGTGAGTCCATCCAGAAGAGCAAGGACCCGTTTTTCCCCAACGCGGCCCGGGATCTGTTTGCGGCCATCCTGCTGTGCATGATCCGGCAGGGTGTGGACGATCCGGACTACCGGCGGGACTGCCTGAACAACGGCCAGCTGAAGCGGGCATTGGATGAGTCCACCATCTTCGAGGTGAAGGAGATGCTGGAAAACCGCCCGGAATACGCCTCCGTTCTCAGCTACATCGGCGACGGGACCACCGGCCAGGCGCTGGGCGTCTACGCCGAGATGCTGGGTACGGCCCGCAAGCTGCTGACGGACTGCTTCGCCCAGGAGGGCGACTTCTCCATCCGGGATTTTGTCCGGAGCCGGGGTGGGCGGATCCTCTTTGTGGAATACGATATCTCCATCGGCGACGTGCTGGCGCCGGTATACAGCCTGCTTTTTGACCAGGCGCTGAAGGAGGCGCTGGGCCGGGGCCAGGCCCGGGGCGATGTGTACCTGATCTGCGACGAGTTCCGGCTGCTGCCCTATCTGCAGCACATTGACGACGGTGTGAACTTCGGCCGGAGCCTGGGGGTGAAGGTGATCGCCGGACTCCAGAGCATCAACCAACTGACGGAGGCCTACGGGGACGCCCGGGGCAAGAACATCCTGGCGGGCTTCTCCTCGGTATACGCCTTCCGGGCCAACGATACCTATACCCGGGACTACGTGGTGGGCCTCCACGGAAAGAACGTGGTCCTGGAGCAGACGAGAACCCTGTCCAACTCCGTACGGGAGGAGCGTCGGGAGGCCCACACCGTGGAGGACTGGGATATGAACGATCTGCAGGTGGGCGAGGCGGTGGTGAGTCTTCCCTTTGGGAAACCCTTCCGCTACCGGTTCGACCTGTATCGGGGGAGGTGAGCCCGTGAGCTGGATGAACGACTGGTTCGGCGCCATGATGGCGGCGTCCGACACCCGAAAACTCCGGAAGGAGCTGCGCAATATCGACCGGGCCAACCTGGCCAACCAGGGGATCGTGCGCTACCGGCCCAGCCAGATCGAGAACTTTTTTGACCTGGGGGAGCCATTGGGGAGCATGGTCTTCTCCGGCGGCGCGGCCTATATCCGCAACCGGGCCGTGGTCCGGGCGGCGGAATGCGCCCTGTCCCAGGGACAGGCCGTTCTGGTGCTCCACTGCGGCAACCGGGAGCTGGAGCGCAGTCTGGAGCAGTATTTTGGGGGCAGCGTGTGTCTGGTGAACCGGAGCAATCCGGTCTACGACCCCTTCCTGGGGGCCTCTACCGACAATATCACCCGGCTGACCATGGCCGCCGCCGGCGGACGGGGCATCGGCAACGCGGGCCGGTACTACCTTAACGGCATGACCGATTTTGCCCGGGCCAAGGGCGTGGCGCCCTATGGCAGGATGTATCTCAACTGTCCGCATCTGACCCTCATCGACAACGTCAACAACTGCGAGGCCTCGGGCCGGATCACCGGTGCCCAGGCCCGGCAGATCCTTTCCGAGCTCATGCAGGGGGAGACGGAGCGGGGCAACGTGGAGAGCTTTTTCTCCACCCTGTCCGCCCAGGCGGACGGCATCATTGCCCGGAAGAACGAGACCTACGCGGTGAATGTGGCCTGGGCGGTGAAGAACGGCCTGGCTCTGGCGGTGGACGTCCAGTCGGCGGCCAACGTCCAGCTCATCTGCCTGCTGATCGAGGAGGCGCAGCTGCAGGCGGCCTCCGGCGGCCGGATGACAGTGGTGCTGGACGGCCTGCCCGTCATGGCGGCGGAGGGCCTCAAGAACGCCGTTTCCACCGGCGGAAACAACAGCTTCATCCTGTCCTCCGATGACGCCTACGCCGATTTCGGCGGGGACGACAATCTGTTCTTCGCCTTTATGGGCCGCTGCACCAAGCTGGTGGTATCCCGCCACAATTCAGCCTACACCTGCCAGAAATTTGCCGACACCTTCGGCTCCTATGACAAGCAGGAGATCAGCAGCACCTACGCCAAGAACGTGAACTATCTGGGCCGGTACGGGCTTGGCGCCAGTCAGACGGCCAACGTTTCCGTCAAGCGGGAGAACGTGGTCAAGGCGGAGGAGATCCAGCGCATGGCCACGGATGAGGTATACATTCTGGACAAGGCCACCGGCGAGCTGGCCAACGTCCAGGTGATATAAGAACCAGATCAAATTCATACAATACGGAGGAAACAACAATGTCTGATGAACTGATGCAGAAGAGCTTTTACGGCGATGTTCCCAGCATCGTCAACTCCAGCGAACCCCACATGGCCTGCCTGCTGCTGGTGGATACGTCCGGCTCCATGGCGGCCAGCCGCGCCATCGACGAGCTGAACGCGGGCCTCAACCAGTTCAAGGAGCAGGTCTGTCAGGACAAGACCACCCGTGACGTCCTGGACGTGGCGGTGGTGGCCTTCAACGACACCACCCGGGTGGTGCAGGACTTTGTCCCCGTTGAGTACATGGAGCCCGTCACCCTGACGGCCGGCGGCGGCACCTACATGACCCCCGCCCTCCGGACGGCCATCGACATGGTCAACCAGCGGGCCCGGTTCTACCGCCACGCCGGCACGGAGCCCTATAAGCCCTGGATCGTGATGATCACCGACGGCATGCCCCTGGACTCCATCGACGAGGTGGCCGCCGAGCTCCACGACCTGGAGGAGCAGGAGAAGCTGAAGATCTTCTCCCTGGGCGTGGACAACTACGATCCCAAGGCCCTCCACAAGCTCTGCGGCCCCAAGGTCATGAAGCTCCGTGGCCATGACTTCAGCAGCTTCTTTGACTGGGTCAATAAGAGCATGCGCTCCGTGTCCGTCAGCACCCCGGGCGAGCGGCCCATGGGCGTGCCGCTGCCGGAGAGCGTGGATAAGGATACCAGCGACTGGATGTAAGATCCCTCCGGGAGAAAGGAGGCCGACCCTATGATTTACGCCTACGGTGTGACCCAGCAGGGGGCGTACCACGTGAAAAGGGGCCTGGTGTGCCAGGATGCCCACAGCATCATCCGCTGCGGGGAGGACAGAGTGGTGGCCGCCGTGGCGGACGGTCTGGGCAGCGAGGAACACTCTGATATCGCCTCCCGGCTGGCCGCCGACATCGCAACCCGCTATTGCGCCGAGCACATCACCCGCCTCAGCTCCGACGAGGAGATCCTGGACGTGATACGCCAGTCCTTCCTTCTGGCCCAGAACCGCATCGAGGAGACGGCGGAGGAGAACGGAGATACCACAGACCAGTATGACACCACGTTGTCCCTGGCTGTTCTGTACGGCGACGCCCTCTACTACGGCCACGCCGGCGACAGCGGCATCGTGGCCCTCACCACGGAGGGCCTCTACCGCAAGGTGACCGAGCAGCAGCGGGACGCCGAGGGGCGGGTATACCCCCTGTACTTCGGCGAGGAGAAGTGGGTCATCGGCAAGTTTGCCGATCCGGTGGCCAGCGTCTTTCTGGCCACGGACGGCATGTATGAGATCCTGTTTCCCATCTACATCCGCAACGAGAAGGTCAGCATCTATGTGGCGCTGGCCCGGTACTTCATGGACCCGGAGGTCCTGGGCATCCGGGAGGGCGGCGACGAGGCCGCCGAAAAGAAGATCGAGGCCTTTATGAGCTCCATCTCCCCCGCCCAGGTCAGCGATGACAAGACCGTGGTGGTCATCGGCAACACGGATACGGTGTACGCCCGCCAGAGCGAGGAATACTACGCCGAGCCGGACTGGCCTGCCCTGCAGCGGAAATACCAGGAGGAGTGGCGCCGGAAGGCCTACCCCAGCCTGTATGAGAAGGAGCAGGAGGATCAGGGCGAGAAGCCGGACAACGCCGGTGAGGACGTATGAGCCTGCCGGTGGGGAAAGACGCCTGCTGGGAGAAGCTGCGCCGGGGGATCCTGGCACATCAGCCGTCGGTGACGATACCGGCGAGGCCGGGCGGCCTGGCGCTGCTGGCGGAGCTGGAGGAACGATTGATCAACGCCCCGGAGCTGTTCTCCGTGAGCGCCTTCCGCTATGAGCAGACGGGCCTCCAGTTGACGATTTGGCCAGCGTACCGTTTCAGCCGGGCGGAGACCGGCGACCTGCTGGAACGCTGCCGGAGGGTGGCGGACAGTCTGGTGCGCCGCGCCGGCGGAGGCGGGGACTATGACCGGGCCCTGACTCTCCACGATTTCCTCACGCGAAACGTGGTCTATACGACCGGATCGGACGTCCGCCTCCACTCCATGGTGGGCCCGCTGACGGAGAAGAAAGCCGTCTGCGAGGGGTTCGCCAAGGCGTACAAATACCTGCTGGACCGCTCCGGCATTCCCTGCCGGGTGGTATCCGGCACCGGGTGGGACCCGGTGAACGGCCGGCAGGAGCCCCACGCCTGGAACCTGGTGTGTCTGGAGGGCCACTGGACCCATGTGGACGTGACCTACGACGCCACCGTCCGGGCCGGGGACGTGCTGCGCTACGACTATTTCGCCCTGTCCGACGGGGAGATCCGCCGGGATCACGCCTTCCGCGGCACCGGTCTTCCCGAGGCGCCGCTGGTGCCGGGGTTGGGCTATTATGAGCGAGCAGGCCTGCTGATGCCGGACTGGCGGGCCCTGGAGGACCATATCCGCGCCGGCTTGCGGCAGGGGCGGCGCCACTTCGTGGCGGCCCTGCCGGAGGACATGCCGGAGGCGGGCCTGGCGGACCGGGTCTCCGCCGCCGTCAGCCGGGCGCTGCCGGAGACGGGGCGGGACGGGACCTTCACGCTGCACTGCAATCTGAGCCGGCGTGTTTTCCACATTGCGCTGGAGAGCGTGTGAACAGAAGGAGAACAACCATGAGAGACGTATTGAAGCGGTATTATGAAAGGCTTGCCCACTACGCCGAAAAGACCTTCGGAACGGCGCCCACGGTGCCCTGGTCGGAGGAACTGGACGGGGCGCTGCTGATCTCGGAGCCCGATGAGGACGGGGAGGTGGCCTGGACCATCGCCGACCGGACGGAGCCGGTGGACTGGAGGCCTCTGGAGAAGAGCCTGGGCTTTGCCCTGGCGCCGGAGCTGAAGGAGTATTACGGCAGCTGCTTCCTGCTGAGCCTGCGGGGAAAATTCGGCAACACCCTGCTGGATTTCTACCCCATGGACGGCACCAGACCGGTGACGGAGCTGGCCCGGCTGGCCTATGAGGACGGACAGCACGTCTTCCCGGGCTCGCAGATCTTCCTGATCGGCTGGGCCATGGTGGGGGAGGACGACGGCTATTTCATCTTTTTCGACAACGGCAGCGGCAAGCTGTTCTGCCACGATCCGGAGACCGGAAAGCAGGTGCTGCTGTCCTACTCCATTGCCGGGACGATCGACGCGATGGAGGCGAGGATGTAATGGCCATTGACGTCTATCAGGGCATTCCGGAGGAGGAGATCACCGCCACGCGCAAAACCTCGGAGGGGAAGACCTATACGCTGAACCATCCCGACAGCCTGGTGGTGAACATGCGCTACAAGGGCGAGGGGAAGAACGGCGCCAACTCCCAGGGCTGGGAGCGCAGCAGCAAGTACTATTTCGACGAGCTGCTGACCAAGCATCCGGAGTATTTCAGCCGCAACAACCGCCAGCGGATCCTGAACAACGAGTCCCCGGTGGTGGACGCGAAGTTCGTCAAGAGTTTTCCCCAGTACAAGGGCTATGAACGCCAGACGCTGATCCACCACCACGTGGGCAAGGACGGTCAGGCCGTGGCGGTGCCCCAGAGCATGCACAAGGGCTCCGGGGAGATCCATATTTTTGAAAATGATCTGGGCATCACCCAAAACGGGCGCAATTTTTCGGACCGCTGCAAGGCGGCGTGTGAGAAGGACCCGTCCCTGGTGAACCGGACAGCCGATACCTTCAAGCAGCAGCCCCGTACCCGGGTGGACGTCCGGGCCGTGGCCAAAACCGAAAAGGAGCTGCGGGGCAAGTCCACCGACTCCTTTGCCAAAGCGGTGGAGAAGGCCGCAGCCAAGCCAAAGCAAACGGCCAAACCGGTTACTCCGGTCAAAGCACCCCAGACGGCGAAGCCTCCGGCCAAGGGCGGCAACGCCGTCACCAGGGCAGCCAAGCCGGCGGCACCGGCCAAGGGGCTGCAGACGGCGAAGTCTCCGGCCAAGAGCGGCAACGCCGTCACCAGGGCAGCCAAGCCGGCGGCACCGGCCAAGGGGCCGCAGACGGCGAAGGTCCCGGCCAAGGGCGGCAACGCCTTCACCAGAGCGGGAAGAACCACCTCCGGCGGCAAAACGACAGGATCATCTGCCGGACGGTCTGCCGGATCCTCCGGTGGAAAGTCCGCCGGATCCTCGGGGGGCCGATCCGCCGGATCCTCCGGCGGCAGCCGGTCCAAGTGATCAACAGACGATAAATAACAGACAGAGAGCAAGGAGAGAGAATGGTACTGACAGGAAAAAGCGGCGGGCGATATACCCTGGAGCAGAAGCCGTTCAGCAGCGGCGGTGAGGGCGACATCTACCGGATCGTGGGAAACAGCAGCCGGGTGGCGAAGATCTATCATCCGGACCGGATCACACGGGAGCTGGAGGAGAAGCTGACGCTGATGACCCAAAAGCAGCCCAACGCCAGCGTTCTCAACCAGGTGGCCTGGCCGCTGGATACCATCTATGAGAACGGGCGGTTCCGCGGCTTCGTTATGCCCAAGCTGGACATCACGGCGGAGCTGAGCGAGGTCTACGTCTATCCGCCCAAGAGCAACATTACTTATGAGCAGAAGCTGATCCTGGCCCAGAACATCTGCGTGGTCATCCACGCGGTGCATCAGGCGGGCTATGTGTTTGGCGACTTCAATCCCCGGAATATCGGCGTGAACCTGAAAACCGGCACCGTGGCCTTTCTGGACACGGACAGCTACCACATCGTGGTGGACCGGGCCCGGAACAAGGCCTACCGCTGCGGTGTGTGCGCCCCGGGCTACTGCGCCCCGGAGCTGCTGACCAAGTGCGCCAACCACATCGCCGCCCATCCGGAAGACAAGAGCGCCGCCTACGCCCGGGTGCCGCTGGACACCTTCACCCGGGAGACGGACAACTTCGCTCTGGCCATCCATATGTTCCGGCTGTTGATGAACGGCTACACGCCCTTCAACGGCATCGCCAACACGGAGAGCGCCTCCGTGGGCTCCCCCGGTGTGGGCGATCAGGCGGTGAAGCGGGACAGCTATTGCTTCAAGCCCGGCAACAAGCCCCAGGCGGTGGCTGTGCCGCCCCTGAGCGCTCTGCCGGACGGCATCGCCAAGCTCTTTACCCGGGCCTTTATCGACGGGCGGAAGGATCCCTCCCGCCGGCCCTCCGCCCTGGAGTGGCACAAGGCGCTGGAGGCCTATGAGGGGGAGCTGAAAAAGTGTTCCAGGAACCCTGCCCATATGTACCGCAGAGGCCTTCTCAAGTGTCCCTGGTGCGAGGCGGATGAGCGATACAAGAAGATCATGGCGCCGCCACCTGTACAGCAGAAGACCTTTACATCACCGGTGGTGACTGCGCCGCCACCGGTCACAAGGCCGCCTGTGACGCCGCAGCCTGTGGTCCGGAACCCCGGCTACACCGCCACCGCCGTCAGCCAGACAACGCCGGCCAAGACCCCCTGGCGGAACCGTACGCCCGGGCCGGAGCGGCGAAAGCTGGCCGGCGTACTCCGTGTGGTGGGCTGGATCGCCTTCGTGGGCAGCATCCTGTTCCTGGCCAGCCACTTCCTGCAGGGCGGATCGATCCGCATCGACGACTATACGCTGCGGAGCTTTGACGTGCGCCGTGGCCTGCCGGCGGCGCTGGCCGGCGTGTTTCTGCTGAGCCTGGGCTGCAATGCCTGGAGCGGCAGCGGCTATGTGGTGTCCGGCTGGCTGGGCGGTATCCTGGGCGCGGTGTTTTCCTTCGGCGCCGGGGCGGTGACCACCATGCAGCTGGAATATGGAGGTGGGGCCATGTGGGAATACATGGCCATCTACGCGGTCTATATGGCCTCCGGCATCGTGCTGGGCGATCTGGCCGGCGCCATCGTCCGGAAGGGACTTCCTGCGGTGGTGCGGCAGAACCGGACTCAGGTCCACAAATACTCCGTCATGGAATTTATCCTGATCGGAGTGATGGTCGTGGGCTGCGGCGTCAGCTTTTGGCTGTTCCGGGATCTGTACCAGCTGTTCTACGTATTCTTCCAGAATGAGAAGGTCCTGTACTTCATGGTGGGCGTGCCCGTGCTGGTGGTGCTGCTGTATGTGCTGGCGGTGCGGGACCGTGGACTGGTGACGGATGTGTGGCTCTACGCCTTCGTCTCCGCCGCCTTCCTGTGCTGCCTGCTCTGGGCGGGACGGCAGAGCGGTTGGATCGCCGTGCTGGGCTGGGTGGGCCTGGGGGCGCTGGCCCTGCTGTATATGGCCAACGTCATGCAGTATACGGACGGGGCCATCACGGCCGCGGCGAAGGTACTGATGGTGATCATGTTTATCGCCGCCGCCCTGATGATGTGGAGCTTCCACAGGGGAATGGGCGGCATGACTAATGCGCTGTATCTGTTGACGGTGGGCCCGGTGCTGGTGAACATGGCCATGGCGGCATCGGTGACGGCTGTAAACTTTTTCCTGGGCTATTGACGGCTCGGGACGGATCAAAGGAGGAAGAAAATGCCTGGACTGTTTGAAAGAAGCTTTGACAACTATGTGACCATCGGCTGCAAGGCCACCTATTCCGAGCACGTGATCAACGCCGCCGGCGGCGACTTGACCACGGAGCCGGACCGGTGCTTTGCCTGTCTGCTGCTGCTCTACCGGGGCGAGGTGGCTAAACGCATCGCGGAGAAGCATCCGGAATTCGCGGATCTGGCGACAAAGGTGGAGGAGAACGTCAAGACCTACAGGAACCTGCGGGAGGCCGTGGAGGAGGAGTTCAACCAGGCGGCCGCCTTTTATCAGAACCCCCAGTTCCAGAGCGACCCGGACTACCTGATTTTCATGGTTTCCGCTATCAGCTACCTCTATCCCCAGGATGAGGACGCCTTGAAGGCCCGGAGCAACATGTTTGGCCTGCTGGACCAGGCGGAGGATACCTACGGCTATGCCAATTTCCTGATCTGCGCGGGGCTGTGGTTTGCCGACTACAACGGTTACCGGGCGGCGGTGCTGGATAGATTCCCGGCGATCAAGGCCCAGTTTGACGCCGAGCGCGCGGCGAAGGACCAGCCCGGGTTCATCCAGCGGAATATGGACACCCTGGCCAAGACGGCTCTGGCGGTGCTGGACTCCACAGGCTGGGATCTGGAGAACCAGCCCATCGAATACGCCTTCCTCCAGGCCCTGTGGAATTACCGCACCAAACTGGCGGCGGAGATCGCCGGGAGAAGGCCGGAATTTGCCGGCGTTCTGAGCCTGATGAAGCAGAACAACGCCGCCGTGTCCGCCCCCGACGCCCACGGCGAGAGGATCACCACCAGTCTGGGTGACGAAATGACGGCCATGACCAAGTTCTATGCCACCGGTGACTGGAAGAGCGACATGGACTACCTGGCGCTGGTCCAGGCCCACGCCTGCTTCAGCTTCTGCCGGGACGCGGACAGCCGGGAGAAGACCCAGAACACCCGCATGGAGGTTTTCCGGCAGCTGGAGAAGGCGGAGAGCATGTCCGGCGGCGGAAAGGTCCTGCTGATCATCGCCCTGTGGTTTGAGGACTACGACGGCTTCCAGGGCAAGGTCAGAGCCCTTCTGCCCGCCTTTTTGCAGGAGAAGCGGACCCAGACCTGGGCCCGGGAGCGGGATCAGCAGGCGGAGCAGCAGCGGCAGCTGGAGGAGCGCCGTGCCCAGTACCGGGCCCGGGGCGTCTGCCAGCACTGCGGCGGCGCCTTCAAGGGACTGCTGACCAAGAAGTGCGTCTCCTGCGGACGGACAAAAGACTATTGATTTTCCGATAATTTGCAGCTATAATCAATTCATCAAGCTACTGCGGAAAGGAGATCATCAAATGACCTGGACATGCAGCTATTGCGGCTGGCCCAACACCATGGATATGTACGTCTGCCACCACTGCGGCAAGGCCACCAGACCCAAGGGCTTCAAGCACATCAAGTATCGCAAGAGGACCCAAAAATAATCTGATCAACAGCAGCCGCCGTTTTCAGGCGGCTGCTGTGCTTTTTCTTTACAAGACGGGACCGCTCTGGTATAATCGGGACAGCCGAAACAAGGCAAATACGAGAGAGCATACAAGGAGGAGCGAAAATGGAGATGAAGTTCTACATCTGCCGGCACTGCGGCAACATCGTCGCCATGGTGAAGGACAGCGGCGTGCCCGTCATGTGCTGCGGACAGAAAATGACCGAGATCGTCCCGGGCACCACGGACGCCTCCCTGGAAAAGCACGTCCCCGTCTACACGGTGGAGGGCAACAAGGTATTCGTGACCGTTGGCGCGGCGGCCCACCCCATGCTGCCGGAGCACTACATCGAGTGGGTGTCTCTGCAGACCAAGTTCGGCAACCAGCGCAAGGCGATCCATCCCGGCGACGAGCCCAAGGTGTGCTTCGCCCTGTGCGACGGCGACGAGGTGGAGGCGGTGTACGCCTACTGCAACCTCCACAGTCTGTGGAAGGCGTGAGGAAAGGGGTTGCATTTTCCCGCTCTGCGTGATACAATTCTAATGTAATAAGTGAATACGCTGCATCGTGTTCCGCGTGAAGACTGGCCCCGGGCCAGACGCTGGAATAAGGAAATCCGGTTGGAGTCCGGAGCAACACCCGTTGCTGTAAGTGCAGGAGCTGCTTGCCCGCGCCGTGAGGC
>CACZNU010000142.1 GCA_902782615.1 Oscillospiraceae bacterium
ATAGGGGAGGATCAGATACTTGGGGCAGGTGTAGCTGACCAGATTCAGCACGTGGAACTCGTAGCCGGTGATGACGGGGTTGACCGCCTTGCGCATGGCGCCGATCTCGCTGATGATGCGGCAGATCTCGTTGTGCTCGGCCACGGCCTGACGGATGGCCTCGTCGGAGGTGTCCACGCCGTAGTTCTTGGTCATCACGTCCAGCAGGCGGATGCGCATCTGCTTGACGTAGTGGCGGACGGAGTAGTCCTCGATCTTATAGGGCATGTCGGTGTGGGTGACGAAGAAGTTGGGCTTTTCGTTCATCTTCAGCAGCTCGAAATGCTCGTAGAAGCGGTTCATCATGGAACACGCGTCCACGCCGGCCAGACCGTCCAGGAAGTTGAAGCCGCCCTCGATGCCCCGCTCCACCAGACTGCGGGCGAACTCGCAGGTGTAGTTGGACATGTAGTAGGTGGCGATGTCGATGGACCCGGTGCGGGGCGCCCGCAGGCGGACGCTGAAGCAGCCGGGCACGTTCAACAGCACCTCCGGGATGTGGAAGCAGGTGTAGCCGATGGCCAGCTTGCCATCCGCCTTGGCCTGCTCCACCAGCTCGTTGTCGGCGTTGTCCAGCAGGTTTTCGAAGAAGATCATGTGTTTCAGATCTCTCAAGGATACGACACCTCTCTCTCGTTATGATTTGCTGCCAATGATATAATTATTGTTTTGCTCAAAGGACTTCCAGTTTCTTGAGCGCTTCCCGGGCGCCATTCATCACCGGGCTGTTTTCCGGCAGGTCGAAGACGCTGCGGCCCTGGATGTCGTTGGCGGCGTGGTCGCTGTCGCTGGGGATGATGGACAGGATCTCCGTGCCCTCCACGTGGATGTAGGGGATCATGGCCGGATCCACCACCCGGTTGACGATGGCGCCGCAGCGGTCGTACATCACCAGCTCGTCGGCCACCTTCTTGATGGTGTCGATGACCTGAGTGCCCTTGCGGCTGGGGTCGGTGATGAGCACCAGGTGGGTGACCTTCTCCATGACCCGGCGATTGATCTGCTCGATGCCGGCCTCGCCGTCGATGACCACATAGTCGAAGTCGTGACTCAGGAGGTTGATGACCTCCTTGAGATAGGCGTTAACCTTGCAGTAGCAGCCGGCGCTCTCCGGCCGGCCGATGGCCAGGAAGGAGAAATCCTGCTGCTCCACCATGGTGTCAAAGATGCGGTACCGGGCCTCGCTGAGAAGCTCGATGGCCTCCCGGGGCGCGCCGTCCTCCACCGAGGCGACAATGCTCTTGCGGATGTCGTCCAGCGTCTGGCGCACCTCCACACCCAACGCGGTGGAGAGACCCACGGCGGGGTCGGCGTCAATGGCCAGGATCCGCTTGTCGGGATAGGCCTCCACCAGCAGACGGACGAAGGCGGCGGAGATGCTGGTCTTGCCGACGCCGCCCTTGCCGGCCACGGCGATGATCTTGGTGTTGCGATCCAAAACGTGTTCACAGCCTTTCTGGCGGGATCCCCGGCAGGGGGATGGGGAAGCCCGCAAATATACATCCTTATCTTACCATGAAAACGGTCAATATGCAACGAATTATTGCGGTGCATGTCGGATTTTTTGTTGATTCTGCCGCAGGAATGTGGTATGCTGAAATCGGTAATCTGGACCTCTGCATGAAACAACTGGAAAGTGAGGGCGATCTCTTGAAAAAGGATGTTTTGATTCAACAGCTGGTGAACAGCTACGGAAACTGGGTGCGTACCGATTGTGAGAACCACCAGGGCGGCACGGGCCGCATGACCAAGGAGCTCAATCCCTATACGTCCCTGTTTTCCCCCATTCAGATCAACAAGCTGACGGTGAAGAACCGCCTGGTCATGGCCCCCATGGGCAACTGTCAGATGGCCGAGGAGACCGGCCGTCCCAACGACAAGATGCTCCAGTACTTCTTTGCCCGGGCTGAGGGCGGTATCGGCCTGCTGACCACAGGTCTGGTTCCCATCAGCCACCACATCGACTCCTCCGTCACCGAGAAGGGCAACTACTCCTACTTTCCCCGGATCGACGGTACCCGCACCAACTTCATGGGCTGGCGCGATCTGGCCCAGGGCGTCCACGCCCGGGGCAGCCGCATCTTCATCCAGCTGACTCCCGGTCTGGGCCGCGTGGGTAATCCCCAGTGCCTGCTGACCAAGTTCCAGCTGCCGGTGTCCGCCTCTCTAAACCCCAACTTCTACCTGCCGGATGTGCCCTGCCGACCCCTGACGGATCTGGAATGCAACAAGATCATCGCCAATGCCGGCCAGGCCGCCATGGACGCCAAGGTCATGGGCCTCGACGGCGTGTATCTCCACGGTCACGAGGGATATCTGCTGGACCAGATGACCAGCCCGGCCTTCAACCGCCGCAAGCTGGGCAAGTATGCCGACTGGCAGCGCTTCGGTATCGACCTCATCAAGAAGATCCGCGCCAAGACCGGCCCAGACTATCCCATCATGTACCGCATCGACCTGTCCCTGGCTTTGGAGGAGACCTACGGCGAGCGGATGAACACCGTCAAGAGCCTGAAGAACTTTAAGAACGGCCGCTCCATAGCCGACACCCTCAACTACATGGAGAACCTGGTGAAGGCCGGCGTCGATATGTTCGATGTGGACCTGGGCTGCTATGACAACTGGTGGCTGCCCCATCCCCCGGCAGGCATGCCCGCCGGCTGCTTCCTGGATGTGTCCAAGGTGGCCAAGGAGTACTTTGCCGCCCGGGGCATCAAGTCCAACGCCGGCGTGGAGGTGCCCATCGTGGCCGTGGGCAAGCTGGGCTATCCGGACCTTGCCGAGCAGGCCCTGCGTGACGGCAAGGCCGACATGATCATGCTGGGTCGCCCCGTGCTGGCCGATCCCGACTGGTGCAACAAGGCTTATGCCGGCAAGGTGGAGGAGATCCGCCCCTGCATCGGCTGCCAGGAGGGCTGCGTCAACGAGTTCGTGGAGGGCGGCCATCCCCAGTGCGCCGTCAACCCCCG
>CACZNU010000143.1 GCA_902782615.1 Oscillospiraceae bacterium
CGATGCCGTCACGGGGACGGGGAGCGGCGGTGACGCAGCACAGCACGCTGGTGTCGCCATAGGTGACCATGACGGCGGCGTTGGCCAGCTCAGCCAGCTTGCCCACCTCCAGGGAGAGGGGCCGGCCGGCCAGGTCCATGGTGTACTTGTGGTACTTGGGGAACTGGCGGCGGGTGATAATGGTTGACATGGTTCGTTTCTCCTTTTCTTTTGGTTTCCCGGGGAGCAGGAGCAAACCGTTTAGCACTTGAAAACGCGTCCCCTCAAAGGGGAAAAGGGGGCGTATTTTCAAGTTCTAAAGCCGCTGCCCGGACTGTTCCGCGGGTGCGGGGAAATGTGAAAGAAGGGTGGTGCGCACGGCACACCACCCTGTTTTCATTGCTTACTTGCGCAGACCCAGCTTGGCGATCAGGGCGCGGTAACGCTCGATGTCCTTCTTGGCCAGGTAGTCCAGCAGACGACGGCGCTTACCGATCATCATCTGCATGCCGCGACGGCTGTGGAAGTCGTGGGGATGGACCTTCAGGTGAGCGGTCAGCTGGTTGATCCGCTCGGTCAGAATGGCGACCTGGACCTCGGGGGAACCGGTGTCGGTCTCGTGGGTACGGTTGGCCTCGATGATAGAGGTCTTCTGGTCTTTCAGCATCATTGTGTGTTTCCACCTTTCTCTGATTTTGCCCGCATCCTGAGTGGCGGGACAGGTGAAAACGATCCGCGTCACTAAGGCAAGGGGCCATATTTACGCATGGTAGCGTACCTTAAGAGATTACCACAGGATTTTGCATTTGTAAAGGTTAAATTTCCAAAAAAACGCGGTTTTTTCCGAAAAAAGAGGCCCTCAGCGGATCACAATGGCGCCAGTGGGACAGCTGTCCGCCGCTACCTGGGCGTCGGCCTGGTACTCCTTGGGAATTTCGTCGGTGATGGCCCGGGCGCTCTCGCCGGTGTCGGGCAGGTGAAAAACCTCCGGGCAGATGGTGGGACACAGACCGCACCGGATGCAGGCCTTGTCCAGAACGTTTGCCAGCATGGAAGAACCCTCCTTCGTTTCAGTTTGCTTCCAGTATGCCCGCCCCGCCGCAATTCTATGCTTGACAGGGCCGCATGACAATGGTATATTAAGTGTACTAATTCGATTAGTACACTTGAGAGGAGGGATGGGGCGATGATCCATCTGGACTATCGGGATGCCCGGCCCATCTATGAGCAGGTGAAGGACGGCTTGCGCCGGCTGATGGTGACGGGGGTGCTGGCCGCCGGGGAGAAGCTGCCCTCGGTGCGCCGGCTGGCCACGGAGCTGACCATCAATCCCAACACCATCCAGCGTGCCTACAGCGAGCTGGAGGCGGAGGGCTTCGTGGTGACCGTCAGCGGCCGGGGGACCTTCGTGGCCGAGGGCCGGGAGCAGAGCCTGGCGCGAAAGGGAGAGCTGCTGGAGAAACTGGGGCCCATGGCGCAGGAGCTGCGGGAGCTGGGCATGACGAAAGCGGAGTGGGACGCACTTTGGGAAGGAGATGAGGATCGTGCTTGAGGCGAAGAATGTGATCAAGGCATTTGACGGATTCCGGGCCCTGGACGGCGCCACCATGACGGTGCCCACCGGGGCGGTGTACGGGCTGGTGGGCCCCAACGGTGCCGGCAAATCCACCATCATCCGGCACCTGACCGGCGTCTACCGGCCCGACAGCGGGGAACTGCTGCTGGACGGGGAGCCCATCTGGGAGAATCCGGCGGCCAAGGCGCGGATGGCGGTGATCCCAGACGACTGGTACTATTTCCCCCAGGCCTCCATCGCCGAGATGGCACGGTTTTACCGGGGGATGTATCCCGCCTTCAGCGCCGAACGGTATGAGAAGCTGAAGGAGGCCTTCCCCCTCAACGACAGAAAGCCCATCCGGCGGATGAGCAAGGGCATGCAGAAGCAGGCGGCCTTCTGGTTGACCATGAGCTGCATGCCGGAGGTGCTGGTGCTGGACGAGCCGGTGGACGGCCTGGATCCGGTGATGCGGCGCCAGGTCTGGACACTGCTGCTGGACGACGTAGCCGCCCGGGGCACCACGGTGCTGGTGTCCTCCCACAACCTGCGGGAGCTGGAGGATGTGTGCGACCACGTGGGCATCATGAACCGGGGCAAGGTGCTGCTGGAGCGGAGCCTCAGCGAGCTGCAGGACAGCACCGTCAAGGTCCAGGCGGCCTACCGCACCCAGGAGGAGCCGGTTTTGCCGGCAGAGCTGAAGATCCTGCACCGGTCCCATGTGGGACGGGTGTATACCTACATTCTCCGGGGCGAGAGGGAGGAGATCCTGCGGCGGATGGCCATCACCGATCCCCTGCTGCTGGAGGCCATCCCGCTGACGCTGGAGGAGATCTTTATCTACGAGATGGGAGGTGAGGACTATGCGGTTCGCGACATCGTGCTCTAAGACGCTGATCCGCAGCGACTGGCGCCGGTTCTGGCCCATCGGTTTTCTGTACGCCCTGATCTCCTTCTTCATGCTGCCCCTGCCCGTCTGGGTCAACCGGGAGCTCACAGACGGGGGAGCCTTGTGGGGCGGCAGGCGGGCGGCCCAGGTTGTGCGGGAGATGAGCCCCGGCTTCGTGATCCTGGCCTTCTTCTTCGGACTGATCCTGGCCATGGCGGTGTACAGCTACCAGATGAACGGCAAGTCCGTGGGGCTGATGCACGCCCTGCCCGTCAGCCGGGACAGACAGATCTTCAGCCACTTTGCCGCGGCCATGTCCATGCTGACGGCGGCCAACTGCCTGACCTTCCTGCTGACGCTGCTGATGGAGGCTCTGACGAGCAGCGTGGAGATTCGATCCCTGCTGGTGTGGCTGGCAGTCACGGAATTGGTGGACTTCTTCTTCCTGGCCTTTGCCGCGCTGGCGGCCGCCGTTACCGGCTGGCTGCTGGCGGTGCCGGTAATCTACCTGGGCTTCAACTTTGTGGTCTGGGCCTACTGGATGATCCTCAACGGTCTGGCCGACCTGCTCTACCGCCACTATTCCGGGAACGGCACCTTCACCGGCTCCCTGGTGGAGTGGCTGACGCCGGTGGTGAGGCTGTTTCGGGTCACCACCGAGCGGGCCTTCACGGTAGTTGAGCGGGGATTGGTGTATACGGATTACGGCTACAGCCCGGCGCTTTTGAGCACCCTGCTGATCTACGCCGCCCTCGGCGCGGCCATGCTGTGCCTGGCCTGGCTGCTGTACCGCCGCCGCCGCAGTGAGACCGCCGGCGACGCCGTGGCCTTCCGGCCCCTGCGGCCGGTGGCCCGATACGTGATCTCCATCGCCGCGGGCCTGGCTCTGGGCACCATGGTCCATCAGATGGTGTCCTGGAACAGCGATAACGTGGTCTCGCTGATCCTGTGGCAGCTGGCCCTGGGAGCCCTGGTCTACTGCGCGGTGGAGATGCTGCTGCGCAAGTCCTTCCGGATCTTCGACCGGCGGACCGCCGTGGGCCTGCTGGCCCTGTGGCTGGTGCTGGTCGGCACGTGCCTGACCATGAAGTGGGACCTCCTGGGCGTGGAGAGGCGCGTACCCGCCGCCGAGCGGGTGGAGGGGGCCGAGGTCTATCTCTCCGGCGTAATCATGAGCGACACGGAGCTACGTGACGAGGCGTCCGTCCGGGCCGCCGTCGCCCTCCACCAGCTGCTGGTGGACCGGGGCGATGCAGACGTCGGCGAGAGCTCCTTCCGGGTGACGTACCACCTGAGCGGCGGTACCGTCATGCAGCGCCAGTACCAGCTGGATTTGGACGATCCGGCGGTCCGCGCCGCGGCCGAGGAGCTGGTGAACCGCCCGGAGATCCGTCAGTCGCTGATCCTGGAGGATCAGGGCAAATACGGCGATAAGTTCACCGGCGGGTACGCCGTCAACTTCCTCAACGGGAAGGAGCTGATGCTGACGCCGGACCAGTGTCTGGCCCTGTACCGGGCGGCGGAGGAGGACGCGAAGCGCCCCGTGACCCTGGGCGGCAGCGTCTACACCGACTTCGAGGTGGAGCTGAACACCACCGAGGGCACCTACCGCCTCTGGAGGATCCGTCAGGATTGCAATGAGACCCTGAGGACTCTGGAGGAGATCGGCCTTATCGACAGGAACAGCCAGGCGGTGGAGGAGCCGGCGGTCCATGAGGCGCCGGTGACGTCCGTCGGGCGGTGAGCGGCGCTTTCCCAAAAACGGCATAAAAGAGCGGGACCGGCAGCTGCCGGTCCCGCTCTTTTTAGAGGGTGGGAAGATATCTCTTACTCGTTGGTATAGTTGTCGAAATAGCCCTGGATGTAGACGATGGGGGTGCCCTTGTCGCCGGAGCCGGAGGTCAGGTCGCACAGGGAG
>CACZNU010000144.1 GCA_902782615.1 Oscillospiraceae bacterium
GCTCGGCCTCCTTGGCGGTGGCGATGGTGCCCATCTTCAGCTTGTCGGCATTCTTCTTCAGCAGCTCGTTGGTCATCTCGGTGACGGCGTTCTGGGCGGCCGTGGCCTGATGGGCGTGCTCCATGCCCAGGGCCAGCACCATCTGGCTCTTCCACAGGGGGATGGTGTTTACCAGGGAGGACTGGATCTTCTCGATCATCAAAGTATCGTTGTTCTGGAGCAGGCGGGTCTGGGGACCCATCTGGATGGACACCATGCGGGTCAGTTCCAGATCGTGGATCTTCTTCTCGAAGCGATTGCACAGGTTGGCAAAGTCGTTGTAGGCCTGGGCATCCTCGGCCAGGCCGGACTTCTCCGCCTTCACCCGCAACTCCTCCAGCTCGCCCTTGCGCAGCTCCTCCAGGCGCTTCTTGCCGGCCAGGATGTACATGGTCAGTTCCTTGTAGTACTTCAGGTTCAGCTCATACATCTGGTCGAACATGGCCACGTCCTTGAGCAGGGTGATCTGATGCTGCTCCAGATTCTGGGCGATCTTGTCCACGTTGGACTCCACCTTGGAGTACTGGGCCTTCATGGTCTCCAGCTTGCTGGCGCTCTTCTTGAACAGGCCGGCCAAGCCCTTCTTCTCGTCGCCGCCAAAGCCCTTCAGCTCCACCACCAGCTTGCTCAGATCCTCGCCGACCTCGCCCAGGTCCTTGTTGCGAACGTTGTTCAGGGCGTTCTCGGAGAAGCTGGCCACGTTCTTCTGGGCGGCGGCGCCGTACTGCAGGATCATGTTGCTGTCCCGGACGTCGATCTTGTGGGAGAATTCCTCAACGGCTTTTCTCTCCTCCTCGGTCAGCAGCTTCTCGTCCATCTCCACCGGCTCGATCTTCTTCTCCTCCACCTGGGGAACCTCGGGAGCTTCCGGATTCAGCGTCAGAGTGGGCATTTCAACAGCGACTGCGGTGGGATCCAGGGTCAGTTCGGGGGTGTTGTTATCAGCCATGATGATCGTTCCTTTCTTTACCGTATATTTGTATTTGTTGTTTGCTTACAAATGGATTCTCACAGTTCCAGCTCGATCCCCTCGGCCAGCTCCTCCTCCATTGTCTTGGGCTTGGCCGGTTCCTCCTGCTTGCCGGCCTGGGCTGCCTTGGCGGCCTGCTCCGCCTGGGTCTTGTGGATGGGATCCTCGCTGAGGCCCTCCCGGGCCATCATGTTCTCCAGCACGGTGATATCGGTGGAGATATCCAGCGCCTGGTCGCCGAAGAGGCTGTCCAGCTGCTTGTCGAAGGCCGTCACGATGCTGTCCATGATGCCCTCCACGCCCTTCTTGGTGGAGCTGATGTTGGCACCCTCCACGCCCTGGGCGTCCATGCGGTCATAGGCGTTGAGGAGCTTCAGCGTGGTGGGCAGGTAATAGTTCATGAACTTGCGGATCTGGGGCAGCTTCTTCGGCTCCTCCTTCACCTTCTGGAAGATCTTCTCGCTGGTCTCCTGCAGATGCACGATGGCGGCGCTGATCTTCTCGTCGGCGATGCTGTCGTCCAGCCGCTGCATCTCGGCGATGGCCTTGCGGCCCTCGGCCAGCATCTTGTCCAGTTCCTCGTTGCCGGTGGTCTCCGGCTCGGGCGGCGCCTCCGGCACCTCCTCCACGATATCCTTGCACAGTCCCCTGGCGATGACGCCTACAATGCCGGCCGCCACCGCCGCGATAAGGAAGTGGGAGACCTTGTACAGCGGAAACAGCAGGGCATACAGCAGCCACACCACCGCCGTGGCATAGAGGGGAATTGTGGATTTGCGAACGATTTTTTTCATTCTGTCGCCTCCGATCACGGGCACTTTCGCTCATTAGCTTACTATGTCCATATTATATCCCATGTAGTCGGGCCGGTCAAGAAAAAGCGTGACGCTTTTCCGGCTCCCTAAAGGATAAAAACTGTGTCCGCGCAAAAAAACACCGGAAAAGCCACAGCTTTTCCGGTGCCTTTTTTCAGTAGTCCAGCGGACGGGCCGCCCTCTCCCAGTCGATGCGCAGATAGCAGATCAGGAAAATCACGCAGCTGCACAGCCAGGTCAGCGGGTAGGCTGAGAAGATCACCACCACGTTTCGGAAATACCGCAGCATGACGGTGATGTACGCCACACGCAGCAGACACCAGCAGCCCAGCATGGTATACATGGGGATCTTGGCCTTTCCGATCCCTCGCATGATGGCGGACACGGCGTGGGCCATGGCCAGAGCGCAGTAGAAAAAGGCCTCGGTGTGGGCGGCCTTGGCGCCCACGGCGATCACGTCCGGGTCATCATTGAAGAGGGCAATAGCGTGGGGCGCGATCAGATAGATCACCACGCCGATCCCCTCCGCCAGCAGCATGGCGCTGATGACGCCGAAACGGGCGCCCTTCTTAGCTCGCTCATACTTGCCGGCGCCCAGATTTTGGCCGATGAAGGTGGTCAGCGCCATGGAGAAAGCGGTGATGGGCAGGAACACGAAGCCCTCCACCTTGGCGTAGGCGCCCTGGCCCGCCATCACGTCGTTGCCGAAGGTGTTAATGTTGCTCTGAACTACCACGTTTGCAATGGCGATGATGGAGTTCTGTAGGCCCGCCGGGATGCCCTGGTTCGTGATGAGCTTCAGCTGATGCACGTCAAAACGCACCCGCCGCGGCACCAGGCGGCACGCCCCCTCCATCTTCATCAGACGAATGGCGCACAGGATCGCGCTGAGCAGCTGACTGATGACGGTGGCTACCGCCGCGCCAGCCACGCCCATGGAAAAGGCGCCCACGAACAGCAGGTCCAGCACGATGTTGGTCACCGAGGCTACGATCAGATAGATCAGCGGCGTCCGGCTGTCGCCGATAGCCCGCATGATGCCGGTGAAAGTGTTATAGAGTACGGAGGCCAGGCTTCCGGCGAAGAAGATGCGGAAATACAGGGTGGAGAGGGGCAGCACATCCGCCGGTGTCCGCATCCAGATGAGGATCTGGGGGGTGAAGCCCATGCCGACCACCGTCAGCAGCAGGCCGCACACACAGCCAAAGGCCACGTCCGTGTGGATGGCGGCCTCCACCCGCTCGTCGTCTCCGCCGCCAAACCAGCGACTGATGATGACGCCGGCGCCCATGGTCAGGCCGATGAAAAAGGCGTTCATCATGAAGATCAGGTTGCCGCTGCTGGCCACGGCGGCCAGGGCGTCCTTGCCGGCAAAACGGCCCACCACGATGCTGTCGAAGGTGTTGTAGAACTGCTGGAACAAGTTGCCCAGCAGGACCGGCACGGCGAAATTCACCATGTGGCGCCAGATGGAGCCCTCCGTCATATTTACCATGCGCGATGTACCCCGACTCACGGCGGCACCTCCTTTTTTCGTCGTAACGTTTATTATACTGTCAAGAGGCCGCCCCGGTCAAGCCTATATTGCAAAAACCACTTCGCTCGACAAGAAGACGCAGGCAAGCCGCCGGCCTGCCTGCGTCTTTTTGCTTTCTCCGATCGACTTATCCTATGGGCCGATCACTTTTTCATCAGAGCGGCGCCGGCGTTCCACGCCTTGCCAACCTGCTCGCCGGTCACGTAGTAGCCGTGCTGGAACTGGTCGAAGATCAGGGCGTTCAGCTTGGCGGGATCCACCTTGCCGTTGTCGCTCAAAACAGACTCCTCGGCCTTGACATTGACGATCCGTCCCACGATGCCGGAGACGTGCTCGGTATCCAGGAAGTCCAGCAGCTCGCACTCCATCACCAGGGGGAACTCCTCCACGATGGGGGCGTGGACCTTGTCGCTGGGAACGGCATGGTAGCCGGTGCGCTCAAACTTGTCGTCGATCTTGTTGCCGGAAGCGATGCCGAAGAAATCGGCCACATCCATGTGGTCCCGGTCCGCCAGGGCCACGGTGAAGGCCTTGCTGGCCTTGATGTTCAGCCAGGTCCGCTTCCCCTCGCCGATAAAGAGGATGATCTTGTCCTCATCGCAGATCTGACCCCAGGCCGCGTTCATCACGTTGACCTTCTCGTTCTCATCGTAGGCCGCCACCATCAGCACGGGCATGGGATATACGGCGGGGATGACACCCAAATCTTTCTTCATTGTAAAAGCTCCTTTCCCGGTTCATCTGATTTTCATCACATGGTATGGTACTATTATACGCCTTTTTTTCTCCATGGCAAGCACGCAGTTTTCGACCGGACTTCGCTGCCGCTCATCGGCGCGCATGGGGGTTCTCGCTGACATGAGTTCCCTCCTCCCAAAGCCCAAAAAAGAACAGGCTTCCGAAGAAACCTGTTCCTTGGTCCGAGTGTCGAGATTCGAACTCGAGGCCGCCCCCGCGCACCGCGCGGGCGGCCCGGGGCCGCAGATTGAAATGCAAGAGGCCTCGATTTCTCAAAGCCACAAAAGAAAAATGATCCCGGCACCATTGTGCCAGGACCATTTTGGTCCGAGTGTCGAGATTCGAACTCGAGGCCTCTTGAACCCCATTCAAGCGCGATACCAAACTTCGCCACACCCGGATATTCAGTTGCTGTTCAAATCAGCTTGATTACTATACCACACCTTTTTTGATTTTTCAACCCCCATTTTCAATTTTTTTCACTTTTCTGCCTGTTCTTTTTGTTGACATCCCCCCCTGGATGTGGTATCATACGAAATGCGTCTGGGGGCGAATCCGCTTTTACACACGGAGAGATGGCTGAGTGGTCGAAAGCACCGGTCTTGAAAACCGGCGATGTGAAAGCATCCGTGGGTTCGA
>CACZNU010000145.1 GCA_902782615.1 Oscillospiraceae bacterium
GAAGCAGAAGCAGAAATCCTATGAGACCATGGAGATCTACGCCCCCATCGCCCACCGGCTGGGCATGCAGAAGATGAAGTGGGAGCTGGAGGATCTCAGCCTGAAATATCTGGACCCGGTGGGTTATCGGGAGATCACCCGCGCCCTGGACGAGAAGACCGCCGAGTACGAGGGCTTCATGGACAGCATCCGCCGCCAGATCGAGGGCCGGCTGAGAGAGGCCGGCATCGAAGGCACGGTCTACGGCCGCCTCAAGCACCCCTACAGCATCTATCGCAAGATGTATACCCAGAACAAGAGCATGGCCGACGTGTTCGACCTGATCGCCTTCCGCGTCATCGTGGAGACGGTGGCCGACTGCTACAACGTGCTGGGCATCATCCACGACCTGTACCACCCCATCCTGGGTCGGTTCAAGGACTATATCGGCACCCCCAAGCCCAACATGTACCAGAGCCTCCACACCACCGTGGTCAGCCAGGTGGGCATCCCCTTCGAGGTGCAGATCCGCACCCGGGAGATGCACGAGGTGGCCGAGTACGGCGTGGCCGCCCACTGGAAGTACAAGCAGAACGGCCAGGGCAGCGGCGACGAGAAGAACTATGAGTGGGTCCGCCGCCTGCTGGAGAACCAGGAGGGCGCCGACGCCGAGGACTTCATCCACTCCCTGAAGGTGGATATGTTCGCCGACGAGGTGTTCGTGTTCACCCCCATGGGCGACGTGATCAACCTGCCCGCCGGCGCCACGCCCATCGACTTCGCCTATACCATCCACTCCGCCGTGGGCAACCACATGGTGGCCGCCAAGGTCAACGGGCGCATCGTCCAGTTTGACTACAAGCTGCAAAACGGCGACGTGGTGGAGGTGGAGACCTCCAAATCCGCCCACGGGCCCAGCCGGGACTGGATCAAGATCGCCCAGTCCAGCAACGCCCGCAGCAAGATCCGCCAGTGGTTCAAAAAGGAGCGCCGGGACGAGAACATCGTCAACGGCAAGGCCTCCTTCGAGTCGGAGATCCGCCGCTGCGGCATCACCGTCAAGGAGCTGACCAACGAGGAGAATCTGCCGCTGGTGCTGAAAAAGCTCAGCTACAACTCCCTGGACGACATGTACGCCGCCATCGGCTACGGCGGCGTCACCGCCCTGAAGCTGGTGGGCCGCCTGCGGGAGGAGATCAACCACATCCTCCAGCAGCACCAGAACGCCCCCGCCCAGCCGGAGCAGACCGACCAGCCCAAGCCCGCCGCCCAGCCCCGCCGGGTCCATGGCGAGCAGGGCATCATCGTGGAGGGACTGGACAACTGCCTGGTGAAGTTTGCCAAGTGCTGCACCCCCGTCCCCGGCGACGAGGTCGTGGGCTTCATCACCCGTGGCTACGGCGTATCCGTCCATCGGGCCGACTGCCCCAACGCCGCGCCGGAGCGGCGCCGCAGCGAGGAGGCCGGCCGCTGGATCCGGGTCAGCTGGGCAGAAAAGACCAATCCCTCCTACGACACCACCCTGGAGGTGCTGGCCAAGGATCGGCCGGAGCTGATGGTGGATATCTCCACCGTGATCTCCGCCACCAAAACCCAGTTCCGGGGGCTCAACGCCCGCCTCACCCCAGACGGATCGGTCCTGGTGACCATGGACGTGAGCGTGTCCGGCACGGAGCAGCTGCAAACCGTCATGCGCCGGCTGACCCAGCTCTCCGGCGTGATGCAGGTGGGCCGGCCTGCGAGATAAAAATAGTCACCCAAAATCTGCGGATTTTGGGTGAGAGAGATTGCGGCCTGCTGCAGCGCACTCGCTTGCGTGAGACGCTCGCACGTTTGCAGGCCGAGAGGTGTTTTTCTGACGCGCATGTCGTCAGAAAAACGATTAAAACATCTTTCGCCGCTGCGCCAGCCGCCGTCTGCGCAGATGCGCAGCAACGGCGGCAAGTACCCTTGGGGTGCGGCGGCGAAACTCTACTTCACAACAACAAAGGAGACAACCCCTATGCGAGCTGTATTGACCCGTGTGAGCCGGGCCTCCGTCACCATCGACGGCGAGGTGGTGGGCAAGATCGGCACCGGCTTCCTCATCCTGCTGGGCGTGGGCCAGGACGACACCGAGGCCCAGTGCGTCAAGCTGGCCGACAAGCTGACCGGCCTGCGGATCTTTGACGACGAAAACGACAAGATGAACCTCTCCCTCACCGACGTGGGCGGCGAGATCCTGGTGATCTCCCAGTTCACCCTCTACGGCAACTGCCGCAAGGGCCGGCGCCCGGAGTATCTGGCCGCCGCCAGGCCGGAGGTGGCCATCCCCCTGTACGAGAAGTTCGTGGAGCTGTGCCGGGCCAAGGGCTTCCATGTGGAGACCGGTCGCTTCGGCGCCGACATGAAGGTGGAGTCCCTCAACAACGGGCCGGTGACGCTGATCGTGGACACGGACAATTTATAAGGGGGGCGCTATGAAGATCTATACCATGCAGGTGGGGCCCATCATGACCAACTGCTACCTCCTGTGCGACGAGGAGGCGGGCCTGTGCGCCCTCATCGACCCCGGCGACAACGCAGATCGGCTGGAGGAGATGATCGCCTCCTCCGGCTGCGACCTCCAATATATCCTGCTGACCCACGGCCACTTCGACCACTGCAGCGCCGTAAGGGACATCCTGGCCAACCACCCGGACGTGCCGGTGTATATCCACCCCAGCGACGTGGTGCCCGCCGGCGTCTGCAACGACCTGAAATTCCCCCGCCTGGACGATCACAACCAGCGCTTTTACGGCGAGGGGGACACGCTGACCCTGGGGGGCCTGACCATCTCCGTGCTGGCCACGCCCGGCCACTCCAGCGGCTCCGTGTGTCTGGTGGCAGGGAACGTGATCTTCTCCGGCGACACCCTGTTCCGGGCCACCTGCGGCCGCACCGACTTCCCCGACGGCAGCTATGAGGATATCCTCCGTTCCCTGGCACGGCTGGCCCGGCTGGAGGGCAGCTATCACGTCTGCCCCGGCCACGAGGAGCAGACGGAGCTGGACTACGAGCGCCGGGTGAATCCCTACATGCAGCAGGGGCTGCGTAAATTCTGATCCAACGGGCCGATGCCATCATCGGCCCGAAGCTTTGACTGCGATGATTTGAGGAAACACGCCCATGAAACTGATTTTTCACGGACACGACGAGCGCTACGCCGTGGAGCAGAGCCTGCTTGCCTTCTTTCCGGAGGAGCGGCCCGTATATGATCCGGAGGCCGCCGAGGACAGCGCCGCCACGGTGAATCTGTCCGCCGCCCGGATCTACACCACCGCCACCACCGCCATCACCTACGGCGGCAGGACTGCCCGGGGCCTGTCCCGGGTGGTCATTCCCCATGATCTGGACCCCTACGAGGCGGAGCGGCGGCGGCAGAAGGCGGTGAAGCTGAGCTTCTTCAAGGCCGCCCGGGCCATCACCGGCGTGACCCCCTCCTGGGGCGCTCTCACGGGCATCCGGCCCGGCAAGCTGGCGGAGCGGTTTTTGCTGGAGGGCAACTCCCCCCGGCAGGTGGACCGGATCCTGGACAAGACCTACTTCGTCGCCCCCGAGCGGCGGCGCCTGGCCATCGAGACGGCCCAGGCCGGCCTGCGGGCCAAGGCCGATCTCCGGCCGGAGGACATCTCCCTCTACGTGGGCATCCCCTTCTGCCCCACCCGGTGCGCCTACTGCTCCTTCGTCTCCCAGTCGGTGGAGAAATCCCTGCCCATGATCGAGCCGTATCTGGACGTGCTGTGCCGGGAGATCACCGACGCGGCGGAGATGGTGAGGGAGACGGGCCTGCGCATCAAGTCCTTCTACATGGGCGGCGGCACCCCCACCACCCTGTCCGCGCAGCAGATGGACCGGCTGCTGACCCATCTGAACCGGTCCTTCGATCTGAGCGGCTGCGTGGAGTACTGCATCGAGGCAGGCCGGCCCGACACCATCACACGGGACAAGCTCCAGGTGCTGCTGGACCACGGGGCGGACCGGATCAGCGTCAACCCCCAGTCCCTGGACGACCGGGTACTCTCCGCCATCGGACGGCGCCACACCGCCCGCGACATCGAGGAGGCCATGGCTCTGGCCACCTCCATGGGCTTTCCCCACGTGAACATGGATCTCATCGCCGGTCTGCCGGAGGACACCCCCGAGGGCTTCCGCCGCACCCTGGACACCTGCCTCACCTACGGCGCCGACAACATCACCGTCCACACCCTGGCCCTGAAGAAGGGCAGCCGCATTCTGCTGGAGGGGCTGACCATCCCCAGCGCGGAGGCGGTGGGGGAGATGCTGGACTACGCCAACCCCACCCTCCGCTCACACGGCTTCGTGCCCTACTATCTCTACCGGCAGAAGTATATGTCCGGCAGCTTCGAGAACGTGGGCTGGTGCATACCCGGCGCCGAGGGCCTATATAATATCTACATCATGGAGGAGCTCCACAGCATCCTCTCCCTGGGCGCCGGCGGCTCCACCAAGATGGTGGACCCCCAAGGCAACCGCATCACCCGGGTGTTCCACGCCAAGTACCCCAACGAGTACATCACCCGTCCGGAGAAGCTGCGGGAGAATCTGGAATCCTTCCGCCAGTTCCACCGGGAGCTGCTGAAATAATCCCATCAAGGAGGCGCACATGGCCAACCCACGACGGCAGAGCTTTTTGAGCGGTGCCATGATCCTGACGGCCACCATCGTCGTCACCAAGTTCATCGGCGCGCTGTACAAGATCCCCCTGGGGAACCTGCTGGACAGCGAGGGCATGGCCCATTTCTACGCCGCCTATAACATCTACCGGCTGCTGCTGACCCTGTCCACCGCCGGACTGCCTCTGGCCATGAGCCGCATGGTGTCCGAGGCGGAGGCCCTGGGCCGGGAGAATCAGAAGCGCCGGATCTTTCGCGTGGCGCTGGGCCTGTTCTTCGTCATGGGCGCCGTATCCGGCCTGGGCATGTTCGTCCTGTCCGGGCCCCTGAGCCGCCTGCTCCACGACACCCTGGCCAAAACGGCGGTGCAGGTCCTGGCCCCCGCCGTGTTCTTCGTGTGCATGATGTCCGTCATCCGGGGCTATACCCAGGGCCAGGGCAACATGAAGCCCACCGCCGCCAGCGAGATCATCGAGTCCCTCAGCAAGGCCGTCATCGGCTACGGCCTGGCCTGGTGGCTGCTGAGCCGGGGTCTGCCCCGGCACATCGCCGCCGCCGGCGCCATCGGCGGCGTCACCGCGGCCACGGCGCTGGCACTGATCGCCCTGCTGCTGTATCTCTTCGGGCGGAGAGGGCGCCGTCCCTCCCGGGACGTGCCGGACAGCCGACCGGTCATCCTCCGCCGCCTGCTGCACATCGGCATCCCCATCACCGCCGGGGCCTGCGGCATGAGCCTCATCACGGTGCTGGACACCTCCCTGGTGCTGGGCACCCTGCAGAGCCGCCTGGGCTATTCCCAGGAGGCAGCCACCGCCCTCTACGGGGAGTATACCTACGGACTCAATCTCTTTACCCTGCCGCCGGCCCTGATCGCGCCGGTGACCATCAGCCTGATCCCCGCCATCAGCGCCGCCCGGGCCCGGCTGGACAACGCCTCCGCCCGGCGCAATATGGACACGGCCTTTCGCTTTACCGCCCTGCTGGCCCTGCCCCTGGGGGCGGGGCTGAGCGCGCTGTCCCGGCCGCTGCTGGATCTCTTGTACCCCGATATCCCGGAGACCGCCGCCGCGGCTGCCGGGCATCTGACCGTGCTGGGCATCGCCAGCATTTTCGTCTGTCTCATGACCCTCACCAACGGCATCCTCCAGGCCTACGGCCGGGAGCGGATCCCGCTGTGGACCCTGCTGTGCGGCGGCCTGGCCAAGATCGTCTCCAACTACCTGCTGGTGGGGGACCCCGCCATCGGCATCCGGGGCGCCGCCTACAGCACCCTCCTTTGCTACGTGCTCATCGCCGCGCTGAACCTGTTGGCCGTGGCGAGAGTGGTGCCGGAGCGGCCCGGATATCTGGCAGTATTTGTCAAGCCTCTGCTGGCTGCGGCTATCATGGCCTCGGGCGCCAGGGCCGGCTTCGGCCTGCTGAGCCAGTGGTTTGCCGGCCGTCTGGCGGTGCTGCTGGCCATCCTCTTCGCCGCCGCGGTGTACGCCGCCCTGGTGCTGGCCATGGGCATCATCCGCCGCCAGGATCTGGAATCCCTTCCAAATGGTGGAAAAATCGCGGATCTGCTGCACATACGATGAACTTTTCCCTCTTTCGCCGGGAAAACCCCTTGAAATAGGAGTGTAAATATGATAAATTTTGTAAGGAAAAACCGCTACGACTACGCCGACGCCCTGGAGATCATCCGTCTCCTGCGGTCGGAGGAGGGCTGCCCCTGGGACAAGGTGCAGACCCACAAGAGCATCCGCCGGGGGATGCTGGAGGAGGCCTATGAGGCCGCCGAGGCCATCGACCTGGAGGATCCCGTCCTTCTGCAGGAGGAGCTGGGCGACGTACTGATGCAGGTGATCTTCCACGCCGACATCGAGAAGGACGCCGGCCGCTTCACCATGGACGACGTGTGCGACGGCATGGTGAAAAAGCTCCTGTTTCGCCACCCCCACGTGTTCGGCACCGCCCACGAGGACAGCCCCGAGAGCGTGCTGGTCAGCTGGGACAAGCTGAAGCGGCAGGAGAAGGGACAGGCCACCGTCACCGACACCCTCAACAGCGTGGCAAGGAGTCTGCCGGGTCTGTGGCGGGCGGAGAAGATCCAGAACAAGGCTGCCAAGGCCGGCTTCGACTGGCCGGATGCCTCCGGCGCCCTGGACAAGCTGGAGGAGGAGACCGCCGAGCTGCGCCGGGCCGTGGAGACCGGCGAGGGCGTGGCCGAGGAGGTGGGGGACGTGCTGTTCGCCGCCGTGAAGGCGGCCCGCTTCGCCGGAGTGGACCCGGAGGAGGCCATCGCCGCCACCTGCGAGAAATTCATCCGCCGCTTCCGGGCGGTGGAGGAGGGCGCGGCCCGGCAGGGCCGGAGCCTGGATCAGCTGTCCCTGGACGAGATGACCGCCCTGTGGGACGGCGCAAAGGGTTCTTAACGCGGGTTTGTCCGCTTAGGATACTGCCAGAGAATTGGGCAGAATACAAAGGAATGCAACTTTTTGAGGAGGAAGAAACATGAACAAGACCGAACTGATCGCCGCTGTTGCCGAGCGCACCGGCATGTCCAAGAAGGACACCGAGGCTGTGATCGCCGCTACCGTCAACACCATTACCGCCGCTCTGGCCGACGAGGAGAAGGTCCAGCTGGTGGGCTTTGGCTCCTTCGAGGTGAAGAAGAGAGCCGAGCGCACGGGTCTGAATCCCCGCACCCAGAAGCCCGTCAAGATCGCCGCTACCAAGGTCCCCGTCTTCAAGGCCGGCAAGGCTCTGAAGGACGCCGTGGCCAAGTAAGGCAAATAGAGAAACAGCGGTGCCGGTGCGAGAAGACGCACCGGCGCCTTTTTTCGGAGGATCAGCACCATGCGACTGGACAAATATCTGAAGGTGTCCCGCCTCATCAAGCGGCGCACCGTGGCCAACGAGGCCTGCGACAACGAGCGGGTATCCGTCAACGGGCGGATCCAGCGGGCCTCCTACGATGTGAAGGTGGGGGATCGGATCACCATCCGCTTCGGCCAGCGGACGCTGGCGGTGGAGGTAGTGAGCGTGCAGGACAACGTGGGCAAAGCCGACGCCGCCGCCATGTACCGGGAGATCCCCGCCGGGGACAGCCTGTCATAATCATACCGCTTCTCTCATACAGTTTCTGTGAAACGACACATGGGAGGAGCGGTATTTTTATGGCATATGAGGTCAGCGGTCTGGCACCCCTGAGCCACCGGGTGCAGATGGAGGGCCGGGAACGGCTGACGGTGGCCGGTGTGGAGGACGTGGTGCGCTTCGACGAGAGCTGCATCGTCATGAGCACCTGCGCCGGCAGCATGGTGGTCACAGGGACGGACCTGCACATCGGCAAGCTGTCCCTGGACGGCGGCGAGCTCCATGTGGACGGGCGCATCGACTCCATCGCCTACGAGGACGACCGCCCGGAGCGGGGATCCCTGCTGCAGCGGCTGTTCGGCTGAGGCCATGGAGAACCACGTACTGCAGCAGCTGCAGCTGCTGGGTCTGTCGGCCCTGCTGGGGGCCGCCGGCGCCGCCTTTTACGACATGCTGCGCTCCATCCGGCTGCGCCGAAGGCAGAACCGGACGCTGACCCACCTGCTGGACGGCCTGTATGTGGCCCTGGCGCTGCTGGTTTTGAGCGTGTTCGCCCTGCGGCTGGGCGGCGGACAGCTGCGGCTGTACATGCTGCTGGGGACCATGCTGGGGGCGGTGCTCTATTTCCTGCTGCCGGCATCGTTCCTGCGGCCCCTGTGGGACTTCTGGACCGACGTGGCGGCGGAGGTCCTGCGTCTTCTGTGGCTGCCGCCGGCCTTTCTCCTGGGCCTGGTAAAAAATTTATGTAAAACAGCAAAAAGGGGCTTCCTTTTTCTCCGAAAGTACGCTAAAATAAAGAACTATAGGTGGGAGTTTGCCCAGCTATATCGGCGTGCAGACGGCAAAGGAGGGAGGAAGCACCGTGAAAAAGGCAAAAAAGACCGGGCGGAGACCCAATTTCATCACCATGCTGGTGTTGATGGTTCTGTTGGCGGTGATGGCCATTGAGCTGGTGCAGGTCTACGGCAAGCTGCGCACCGCCAGAAGAGAGCAGACCAGCCTCTCCGCCCAGATCCAGCAGCTCCAGCAGGAGAACGAGACCCTGGAGTCCGACCTGTCCCGGGCGGATGACGAGGACTTCATCATGGAGCTGGCCCGGACTCAGCTGGGTCTGGCCGAGAGCGGCGAGCGCATCTTCTACGACGTCAACGATTGACCGATCCCCCGCAAATCGAAAAAGGGAGAGCAGCACAGTAAGATGGAATTGGCAGTTGGGACTATCGTCACCGGCAAGGTGACCGGCATTACCAAATTCGGCGCGTTCGTGGCCCTGCCGGGCGGCAAGTCCGGCCTGGTGCATATTTCCGAGGTGGCCAACACCTTCGTCAGCGACGTCCACGATTACCTCACCGAGGGGCAGGAGGTCCCGGTGAAGATCCTGGCCGTGACGCCGGAGGGAAAGATCAACCTCTCCGTCAAACAGGCCCAGGCCCCCCAGGAGCAGCATCATCACGCAACCAGGCCCCAGCGCGCCCCCATCCAGGCAGCCGCCGCGCCCCAGCAGGCGACCCTGCCGCCGGCGGAGCCCTCCTTTGAGGACAAGCTGAAGAAGTTCATGTCCGTGTCCGACTCCAAGCAGTCGGAGGTAAACCGCCACATGGCGGGCAAGCGCGGCGGCAGAAGGCGGAAATAATTTCGTGTAACATGCTCTGCATGTTACACGAGAAGGATTGCGGTCCGCTGCATCGCACTCGCTTGCGTGAGACGCTCGCACGTTTGCGGCCCGAGCAGTATTTTTTGCCACGTACACGCCGCGGCAAAAAAATGATCGGATATCTTCGCGTCTGCGGACGCGAAATCTGCGATGCTATTCATACATCGATTGAGGTGATTCAGTTTGTTCTGGATCACCTGTTATTTTACCGTCAAGGAGGACACATCTATGGAAAAGATCGCTCTCGTCACCGGCTCGTCCCGGGGCATCGGCCGGGCCGTTGCCGCCCGCCTTGCCCGATCCGGCTGGGCCGTGTGCATCAACTACCGGGTGCGGCAGGACTGCGCCGAAAGCCTGGCCGCGGAGCTGCGCTCGGAGGGCTGCCGGTGCATGGTGGTCCAGGCGGACGTGTCCGACCGGGAGCAGGTGAACGCCATGGTGCGCCGGATCGAGGAGACCTTGGGCCCCGTATCCCTGCTGGTGAACAACGCCGGCGTGGCGGGACAGGCCCTGTTCCAGGACATCACCGACGAGCTGTGGCACCGGTATTTCTCCGTCAACGTGGACGGCGCCTTCCACACCATCCAGGCCGTGCTGCCCCACATGCTCCACGAGCACGCCGGCTGCATCGTCAACATCTCCTCCATCTGGGGCCAGCGGGGCGCCAGCTGCGAGGTGACCTATTCCGCCACCAAGGCGGCGCTGATCGGCCTGACCCGGTCCCTGGCCGCGGAGCTGGCACCCACCCACATCCGGGTCAACTGCGTGGCGCCGGGCGTGATCCGCACCGATATGCTGGACGCCCTGCCGCCGGAGGTGCTGCCCCAGCTGGCACAGGAGACCCCCCTGGGCCGCCTGGGTACCCCGGAGGATATCGCCGCCGCCGTGGCCTTCCTGGTCTCGGAGGAGGCGGATTTCATCACCGGACAGGTCCTCACCTCCGACGGGGGATTTATTCTTTAATCAACGAAGTGGCAGAGCCACTTCGTTGAGGGGAGATGCAGCCCACTCCGCGCACTCGCGTGAGACGCTCGCACACTGCGTGGTCTGAGAAGTGTGTTTTGCCACGTACACGCCGCGGCAAAACACGACTATATTCCTTCGCTCACTGCGGTGAGCGAACTCTGCGAGGCTTTTGGCAAAAAAACGGCTCTCTGCGAAGGCAGAGAGCCGTTCTTCCTTTTATTCATCTTTCTCGCCCAGCCGGCGGCTGAGCTCACCGTCCAGCCGGACGGCGCCGTAGAGGTTCTTGGCGCTGCAGCCGGCCCGTCCGCCGCCGGCACAGGCGCAGGCGCAGGCACAGGCGCAGCTGCTGGCGCA
>CACZNU010000146.1 GCA_902782615.1 Oscillospiraceae bacterium
CACGCCGGCGCCGGCGGCACCGAGGCGCAGGACTGGACGCAGATGCTCTACCGCATGTACAACATGTGGGCCGAGCGGCACGGCTACGTGTGCAAGGTGCTGGACTATCTCGACGGCGAGGAGGCCGGCATCAAGAGCGCGACGCTCGCCATCGAGGGCGAGAACGCCTACGGCTTTCTCAAGAGCGAGAACGGCGTCCACCGTCTGGTCCGCGTCAGCCCCTTTGACGCCAACGCCCGGCGCCAGACCTCCTTCGCCGCGCTGGAGGTCATGCCGGAGCTGCCCGATGACAGCGACATCGAGATCCGCCCCGAGGACATCGAGATGCAGGCCTGCCGCTCCTCCGGCGCCGGCGGCCAGCACATCAACAAGACCAGCTCCGCCGTCCGCCTGACCCACCTGCCCACCGGCATCGTGGTCTTCTGCCAGACGGAGCGCAGCCAGTTCCAGAACCGGGACAACGCCATGAAGATGCTCCGGGCCCGACTGGCCGAGCTGAAGCTGCAGCAGCACGCCGAAAAGATCAGCGACCTGAAGGGTGTGCAGATGAAGATCGAGTGGGGAAGCCAGATCCGCTCCTACGTGTTCATGCCCTACACCCTGGCCAAGGACACCCGCACCGGCTACGAGATGGGCAACATCCAGGCGGTGATGGACGGCGATATCGACGGCTTTATCAACGCCTATCTGACCGCCGCCGCCAACGGCGAGCTGAAAAAGTAATCCGCATGGAAAAAAGAGAGCAGCCTGCCGGCTGCTCTCTTTTTTACTTCACGTACTCTCTGGGGTCGATGACCTGGCCGTCCTTACTGACGGAGAAGTGGAGATGGGGGCCCATGCTGCTCTCCGCCGCGGCGGTGGAGCCCACATAGCCGATGATCTCACCGGCCTTCACCTGCTGATCCACCGCCACGGGGGGATCCTCCTGCAGGCTGCTGTACTGGGTGGTGTAGCCGCCGGCGTGTTCAATGACCACCGTCACGCCCATCAGCTCGTCCTTTTCCACTGATTTCACCACGCCGTCCGCGGCGGTCTTCACCGCGTCGCCCTCCCCGGCCTGGATGTCCATGCCGTTGTGGGTCCTCCAGTCGGCCATGGTCTCGTCATACAGCAGCTCCGTCATGCTGAACACCGTCACCGTGGTGCCGTCCAGGGGGGACACCACCGTGGGCACCAGGTCCTCCGGCTCGGGAATCTCCTCCGGCTCCGGCGCAGGCGGCGTCTCCGCCGGTGCGGGCACCACCTCCACCACCTCCGGCTTGTTCACCGGCGCCGTGGGACCGGGGTCGGCCTGTACCACCGGCGTGTTGTCCTCCACAGGCTCTGTCGTCTGCCGGGGCGTCAAAAGTGTGATAAAAGCGATCATTCCGACCGCCACCAGACACATAGCAAGGGCTATGTAGGCGCCCTTGCCCACGGATCCCTCCCGGGATCTTCTGTTGTCGCTCATCGTCTTCCCTTTCCGGACCGGGCTCTCCCGGCCGCCGCATTGATCCGACCTGCGGCGGGTCGTAATATCCCCAACAGAGGATCTCTGTCCTCATTATGAACAGCCGGCGATATTTTTATACAGGAAGACACAAAAAAGCTCCGGAGCGGATGCTCCGGAGCTTTTTTATGCAGGAAGAAACATTCAGCACTTCTCGAACACGGTGGCAACGCCCTGGCCGCCGCCGATGCACAGAGTGGCCAGACCCTTCTTGGCCTCGGGACGCTTCTGCATCTCGTGGAGCAGGGTGACGATGATACGGGCACCGGAAGCGCCGACGGGGTGGCCCAGGGAGATGGCGCCGCCGTTGACGTTGACCTTGCTCATGTCAAAGTGCAGCTCGCGGGCCACGGCGATGGACTGAGCGGCAAAGGCCTCGTTGGCCTCGATCAGATCCATCTCCTCCACGGTGGTGCCGGCCTTCTTCATGGCAGCACGGGTGGCGACCACGGGGCCCACGCCCATGATCTTGGGATCCACGCCGCCCTGGCCCCAGCCGATCAGCTTGGCCATGGGCTTCAGGCCGTACTTCTC
>CACZNU010000147.1 GCA_902782615.1 Oscillospiraceae bacterium
CCAGAAAAAGACATTTTTTACCGCACTTCGTTTCTTTCTGCTCTTCTTCGGGCGGCTGCCGGAGGAAGCCTGGGCGCTCTGCTGGGCTCTTTCACCGGTAGAACGTCTTCTCTCTTCCATGACAGGGCACCTTCCTTTCATCAAAATTTCATCGATCCGCGCGTATGCGTCAGATTTCAATAATACACCAGTATCAAGAATATTTTACCACGCTTGTCAACCCCGGCCCATAATTTCTCTTTATCTGCTGAAAAGTTTCCTAATTTTTACAAAGCACTTCTTTTTCTGTCCAAACACACCCCTTTTTCGTGTTTTGTGAAAAGTCAATTCTCCCCTATTGCTTTTCTCTAAAAAATCCGCTATATTGATTCATACCAACACAAAGGAGGAACCGACATGAGCGAAGATTTCGGCCCCAACTTCATTACCATCACCGACGACGAGGGCAATGATATCGAATTGGAATATGTAGACGCCCTGGAGCATAACGGACAGACCTATATGGCTTTCTTCCCTGCCGTGGAGGACGAGAACGCCGATTCCGAGGATTACGGTCTGGTAATCCTCAAGAGCATCACGGAAAACGGCGAGGAATTCCTCTCCACGCTGGACAGCGAAGAGGAGCTGAATGCCGTATATGATCTGTTTATGGAACAGATTCTGGCGGATGAGGACGAAAATTCCTGAACATTTTTTTATAAACCCCCTTTTCTTTTGCCTGCTAATCTGGTAAAATACCATTGAGCACAGGGATGTGCTCCCTCTGCACGGCGTGTGATGGGTCTTTTTTATCCTCACATTTGTTATAGGGGATGTCGGATCAGTATGTGGTTTGCAGGCCTCCCGGCTGCCTTCGCGGCTGGACGTTGGAAGCAGTAAAGCAAGCTGGAGACAACCCACCTGCGAGCTTGGTGCAGGTTATAACTTGGCTCACGCCGCCGTCGCAGCGGTCCCTATCCGCAAAAGCACCGGCCCTTTGGCCGGTGCTTTTTTGTCTGTGCCGGCGGGAATAAGATTCCCTCTTGCCAATTCCGATCGTTTCTTGTATAATAATTTGGCAACTTTATTATGAAGGGGGTTTTCCCCCACTTTGAGAGGACTGACAACACATGAGCGCATCAAGAGAAAAGAAACTTCGTCAGGAGCTGGCCGCCAGCGGCACCCCCGATCCCAAAAAGGTCCGCGAGGCCGAGGAGAAGGCCAAACAGCACCGGTCCAACGTGCTTTACGGCTGCATTGCCGCGGTGTTCGTTCTGGTGGCCGCTTTCCTGCTGATTTGGAACTCCAACGTGATCCAGCGCAGCTCCACCGCCGTCACCATTGATGGGCAAAAGTATTCCGCCGCCCAGGTGGACTATTTCTATCACGTGGCCTACAACCAGCTGCGGAACAGCCAGTATGCCAGCTACATGGGCCTGGGCGACGTGGTGGACCTGTCCAACACCAACCTCAATGACATGGCCAAGACGTTCCTGGGCGTAGAGGAGGATATGACCTGGGACGCCTACCTGAAGGATTCCGCCATCAAGAACCTGACCCAGATCACCGCCTTGAACAACGCCGCCAAGGAGGCTGGCTTCTCCTTCAACGATGAGATGCAGGCAGATGTGAACGCCACGCTGGATCAGATCAAGGAAACCGCCTCCAGCAACGGCATGTCCGTCGGTTCCTATTTGAAGGCTGCTTTCGGCAGCAACATGACCACTGCCACCTTGAAAGATATCCTCAAGGCCACCACCCTGGCCTCCCACTATGACGAGAACTATCGGAACAGCCTGACCTACGATGACGACAAACTGGAGGATGCATACGCCGCAGACAGCAAGCAGTACGACGTAGTGGCCTATGAGTCCATCTACTTCAACGGCACCGCCCCCAGCACCACCGGCGCCGACGGCAAGTCCGTCGCCCCCACCGAGGAGGAGTCCGCCGCCGCCAAGGCCGCTGCCAAGGAGGCCGCCGACGAGGCTCTGAAGCGCTACGAAAACGGTGAGTCCCTGGAGTCCATCGCCCAGAGCATGGACAACGCCAATTACAGCAACCAGGAAGCCGCCGCCTACAGCAGTTCCGTGGTGGGCGACTGGGCCTTTGACGAGGCCCGCCAGTCCGGTGACCACGCTCTGCTGGAGAGCGATCCCAACTGCTACCTGGTGGTGTTCCACGACCGGGGCCGTAACGAATACAACACCGTGGACGCCCGCCACATTCTCTTCCTGACGGACACATCCAAACTGGACAGCAACTCCGAGTCCTATGACAAGGAGCTGGCCCTCGTCAAGGACGCCGCCAAGGCCAAGGCCGAGGACGCCCTGCAGCAGTGGAAGGACGGCGAGGCCACCGAGGAGTCCTTTGCCGCGTTGGCAGAGGAGCTCTCTGAGGACGGCGGCTCCAAGAGCAACGGCGGTCTGTACCAGGAGATCTATCACAACCAGATGGTCCAGACCTTCAACGACTGGATCTTTGACGAGAGTCGTCAGGTGGGTGACACCGGCATCGTGGAGACCGATTACGGCTACCACGTGATGTATTTCTCCGGTGAGAACATCCCCTACTGGAAGGTCCAGGTTCGCAACTCCCTCCGCAACACCGATTATAACGCCTGGCTCGAGGCGCTGACGGCCGATCTGACCGCCACCGAGGGTTCCGGCATGAAGTACGTGGGCTAAAAGAAAACAGACAAAAAGGCCGGCAGAACTTGCCGGCCTTTTTACAGGAGGAATCCGATGAACGAACAATTCCTGCGAACGGAGATGATCCTGGGCGCCGAGGCGCTGGAGCGTCTGCAGCACAGCCACGTGGCCGTGTTCGGTCTGGGCGGTGTGGGCAGCTATGCCGTGGAGGCTCTGGCCCGGTCCGGCGTGGGGGAATTGACCCTGGTGGACCAGGACGTGCTCAGCCTCAGCAACATCAACCGTCAGCTCTTTGCTCTCCACTCCACCGTGGGACACCCCAAGGCGGAGGTGGCGGCGGAGCGATGCCGGGATATTAATCCGGATATTGTGGTCCACCCCCTCCAGGCCACTTACGATGCCGCCCACCGGGAGGATTTCTTCGCCGCCCGGTATGACTACATCGTGGACGCCATCGATCTGGTGTCCTGTAAGCTGGACCTGATCCAGCAGGCCACGGAACGGGGCATCCCCATCCTCTCCGCTCTGGGCACCGGCAACAAACTGGACCCCTCCCTGCTGCAGATCACCGATATCGCCAAAACCTCCGGCTGTCCCCTGGCACGGGTCATGCGCAAGGAACTGCGCGCCCGGGGCATCCACCACCTGAAGGTGGTGTTCAGCCCGGAACTCTCCGCCGAAACCACCCAGTTGGAGGCACCCCCTCCCGGTCGCCGCAGCGTCCCCGCCAGTGTGGCCTGGGTCCCCTCTGTGGCCGGTCTCATGATGGCCGGTGCCGTTGTGCAGGATCTGATCGCCGGCAGATGAAAAAACGCCGATGGCTGCGTGCCATCGGCGTTTTCTTTATTTCATGTAAGGCTCCGCCCTTCGAACCAGCTTTCGGTAGACGTGTTCTACCATCCAGGGCTCTGTGGAGGATGCCAGCGCCTCCCGTGGTGTCATCCAGCGGACGGCCTTATTCTCGTCCGGCTTGGGGCGCAGCGTGTCCTCCTCCGCCTGGAGAAGGTAGGTCACGTTCATGTGGATATGGGCCGGCACAGGGGCCCCGTTTTTCACGTGGGCCTCCACGTTCAGGTTTTCCAGGGAAAAGATCCCGTCCGTCACCGGATGGGTGCGGAGCCCGGTCTCCTCCCATACCTCCCGCATGGCCACCGCCAGCAGATCCCGATCTCCGTCGGCGTGGCCGCCGGTCCAGGACCAGCTATTGTAGATGTTGTGGTAGCACATAACCACTTTCGTGCGGTCCGGGCTGATGACCCAGGCGGAGGCGGTCATATGGGCTTCGCTGTTGGAGCGGTCAAAGGCGTCGCCGTGCCGGGCCAGAAAGTCCAGCATCATGGCCCTGTCCCGTTCTTCCTGCGGACAGCCGGGTATGTAACGTCCGATTTCTTCGATGATATCCATATCGTCCTGCAGGAGGCGGAGGGCCGAAGCTCTCCGCCTCCTTCTCATCTCTCAATAGTTCTCTTTTCTGACCTCGAAATAGCTCTGGGGGTGGTTGCACACCGGGCACACGTCCGGGGCCTTCTTACCCATCACCAGGTGGCCGCAGTTGCGGCACTCCCACATGGTCTCCTCGCTCTTCTCGAACACCTTCTGCATCTCAATGTTCTGCAGCAGAGCGCGATAGCGCTCCTCGTGGGCCTTCTCGATGGCAGCCACGCCGCGGAACTGCTCCGCCAGCTGGGTGAATCCCTCCTCCTCAGCCTCCCTGGCGAAACGCTCGTACATATCGGTCCACTCGTAGTTCTCGCCGGCTGCCGCGGCGGCCAGGTTCTCCCTAGTGGTGCCGATGCCCTGCAGGGCCTTGAACCACAGCTTGGCGTGTTCCTTCTCGTTGTTGGCCGTGGCTTGGAAGATGGCCGCGATCTGCTCGTAGCCCTCCTTCTTGGCGACGGAGGCAAAATAGTCGTACTTGCTGCGGGCCTGGGTCTCCCCGGCGAAAGCGTCCCGCAGGTTCTGCTCGGTCTTGCTGCCCTTCAGTTCCATCATCTTATCCCCTTTCTTGATTGGTATTTATGTTATAGCAAGTTTTCCCCGAAAGTGCAATTCTTATTTTGATTTCCACGATTTTTCCGCGGGAAACTCGTAATCGGTTTGTAATTATATTTTTCTTGCAAAGCGGGGGAAAATATGCAAGAATAGGGCGAAGCCACCGGAAAGGAGGGTTCCCTATGGATGAGAAGAAGAAAAAGGAATGGAAGCGGAAAGCGGCTGTAGGTGTTGTTGCCGCCGCCGCCTCCGCCAGCGTTTTGGTAGGCGGTGCCTTTGACTCCCCCGCCGATCTTTTGTCTGCCGACAGCGACGACGATAACGGCTCCCCCACCCCCGTGGTCCACACCCTGGCAGCCCAGACGGCCGATCTGGTGGATGACGCCAGCGGCAATGCTTCCGACGACGAGGATGAGGAGCGCCGTCAGCGTTTTCCGGCGGTGCGCCGCTGGATGCTGTCCCTCCCCGTGGGCGTCCGCGCACTGATCGGTGTGCCCCTGTGGGCGGCCGGCTGGGCTATCACCGCAGGTTTGTCCCTCCTCTGGAATGCCGCTCTGGCCCCCATCGGCGGCAGGATCCTGGCCTGGGTACTGGCCGCTATTGCGGCGGTGCTGGTCTTTGCCCTCACCGCCAGGGCCCTCTTCCCCAATGTGCCCTGGAAGAAGATTCTCCGGCCCCGGAACATCCTGCTGGTGGTGATCGGTATGGCCTTTCTCGGTGCCACTGACACCCTCCTGAGCATCTTCTGGAAGGACTATCCTCCCATTGGGCAGGTGGCCCGGCTCATCGGCGGCGCGGTGATGATCACCTGTGCCTGTCTGGCCTCCCGGAAGCTGCTGGGCCATCGGGAGGAAACGGCAAAACCAGCAGAGGACGATCCCCCTGCCCCCAAAATCTCCGTGGAGGAGCAGGCCATGGCCCTGGCGGACAGCGTCTGTCCCCGGCCCATCCAGCGGCCTTGAGGGGAAATTGCGAGACTGATATCATAAAAAGCGTGCGCGGAAGGAAACTTCCGCGCACGCTTTTTATGCACATTTTTACTTGGCGTACAGCAGGCCCACCAGCCAGTTCAGCGTCCGGGTGGGCAGGATCCGCACCAGGAAGGTAAACAGGCTATAGGAAAACCCGATGGTGTAGATGGGCTTGACGGACCGCTTCTGGACCACGTTTGCGATAAAACGCCCTGCCACGGCCGGGTCCATGCCGGTCTGCTCGTCGTGCTCCATGCGGCCCACGCTGCGGGCAATCCGGCCGCCGTATACATCGTTTCCCTCGATGACCTTCTCCCGGGCGGCGGTAAAACCGGTTTTGATGTCACCGGGCTGCACCGCGCAGACAGTGATGCCAAAGGGCCGCAGCTCATTGCCCAAGGCCATGGTATAGGCGTTCACCGCCGCCTTGGTGGCGGAATAATAGGCCTGGAACGGGATGGGGATCGGCGCCGCTACGCTGCTGAGGTTCACGATGCGGCCGCTCCCCTGCGCCCGCATGACGGGGATCGCCGCCCGGTTCATATTGACCATCCCGAAGAAGTTGGCGTCGAAGAGCCGCTTGGCCTCCTCGGTTTTGGTGAACTCGATGGCGCCGGAGATACCGAAGCCGGCGTTGTTCACCAGTACGTCGATATGGCCCTCCTGCTCCACCACCGTTGCCACGGCAACGTTCACCATATCCTCCTTGGTGATATCCGTGGGGATATGGTTCATGCCGGCCACGCCCTCGGCGCGGCGGCTCAGCTCATAGACAATGTAGCCGTCGGCCTGCAGGGCCAGCGCGGTTTCCTTTCCGATGCCGGAGGTTCCTCCGGTGACGATTGCTACCTTACTCATGCTCGTTCACCATCACGTCGGCGATGATATCCATGGCCTCATCCAGCAGGGCCTCGGTATGGGTGGCCATGTAGCTGGTGCGCAGCAGGGCCTCACCCTCCGGGGTGGCAGGCGGCAAGGTGGGATTGACGTACACGCCCCGGTCGTAGATCTTGGCGGCCACATCCAGCGTCCGGTAGGTCTCATAAGTATAGATGGGGATAATCGGCGTGGGAACATTCATGGCGCTCTCCCGGATGGTGAGGCCTCGCTCCGTCATGCCGCGTCTGGCATAGAGGCTCAGTTCCTTCAGCCGCTCCGGCAGCTCCGGATGGGCCTCCAAATGGCGCAGGGCGGCCAGGGCCGTGGCGCAGTTGGCCGGCGGGATGGATGCTGAGAAAATGAAGGGGCGGGAGGCATGGCGCACATAATCGGCCACTTCCGCGCTGGCCGCCATATAGCCGCCCAGGGACGCCAGAGACTTGGAGAAGGTGCCCATGTAGATATCCACCTTGTCCTCCAGGCCGAAGTAACTGGCCGTGCCGCGGCCGCCCTCGCCCAGAACGCCCAGTCCGTGGGCGTCGTCCACCATGACTCGAGCGCCATACCTCTCCGCCAGAGCGCAGATCTCCGGCAGCTTGGCAATGTCGCCGCCCATAGAGAAAACACCGTCGGTGACGATCAGGGCGCCGTGATCCTCCGGCACACGCTGCAGGCACTTCTCCAGCGCCTTCATGTCGCTGTGACGATAGCGGAGCATGGTGCCATAGCTCATCTGGCAGCCGGCGTAGATGCTGGCATGGTTCTCCTTGTCGCAAATCACGTAGTCGTGTCGGCCCACCAGAGCGGTGATGATGCCCACGTTGGACTGGAAGCCGGTGCCGAAGGTGACGATACCGGGCTTGCGCAGGAATTTGCCCAGTTCCTCCTCCAGCTCCAGGTGCATCTGCAGTGTGCCGTTGAGAAAACGGGAGCCCGAGCAGCCGGTGCCATAGCGCTCCAGGGCCTTGATGCCGGCCTCAATGATCTCAGGGTGGATGGTCAGGCCCAGATAGTTATTGGAGCCCAGCATGATGCGGCGCTTGCCCTCCATCATAACCTCCACGTCCTGACGGGATTCCAGCGCATGGAAATAGGGGTATACGCCCTTCTCTTTCAACTCCTTGGCCAGAGAAGGTTCGTAGCACTTTGCCAAAATATCCATAGTGGTCGCAGTCTCCTTCCAGTCGAGTTTTTATAATACAACGAATTATTATAGCCGATTGGAAGAACTCTGTCAAATCATTCCTTTTCCAGGGCGTCGATTACCGCCATAACGCCCCGGGCCAGCGTAGCCGCGCCGCAGATAGTAAAGATCCAGGTCATCAGTTCCATGTTTTCGTCCTCCTTTTCTTGGATGTACCC
>CACZNU010000148.1 GCA_902782615.1 Oscillospiraceae bacterium
GCCAGGTCCTCCTCGTTGTGCTCGTTGAAGATGTAGTACCGGTCCAGCTTGGAGGTGTCGAAGTAGACGTTGCCGCCGGCGAAATAGGCGTAGCCCTTGTCCATGAGGCCGGAGACGATTTTGATATAGTCGTCAATGAGGCCCGTGGCGGGCTGGACGGTATCCGGGGTCTTGATGTTCAGCTTGCGGCAGTCGTCGAAGAAGGCGTCGGTATAGAACCGGGCGATCTCCATGACGGTCTTGTGCTCCCGTCGGGCGCCCTTGAGCATCTTGTCCTCGCCCTCGTCAGCGTCGGAGGTCAGGTGGCCCACGTCGGTGATGTTCATGACCCGGTTCACATCATACCCGGCAAAGCGCAGGTACTTCTCCAGCACGTCCTCCATGATGTAGGAGCGCAGATTGCCGATGTGGGCGAAGTGGTACACCGTGGGGCCGCAGGTGTACATCTCCACATGGCCGGGGGTATGGGTCTTGAACTCTTCCTTCTTGTGGGTGGCGGAATTGTACAGATACATATGGATTCTCCTTTTATGGATTATTTACAGCAAATTGAGGGCCGCAGGAATAAAAAAAGCCTCCCATGCCGTTGGCATGAGAGGCGAAAAACTTCGCGGTTCCACTCTCGTTTATCACTCGATTGCGGTTTTACGGCGGGTTGGCCGGAGGGCTTCCACATCCCCCGCGCTCACGGACGCACTTTCGGTCCCGCCGGACGGGCAGGCTTGCAGCCGGTGGCCCTCCCTCTCTTGGTCCGGGTGTGGAACGTACTCTTTCCGATCACAGCGCTATGAAATTACAGAGGATATTGTAACAGGGTTTTTCCGGCGTGTCAAGACTCCCGGAACACGTCCCAGTTCTTGATGAAATACTCTACGCCGGAGTAGACTGTGGTCACCAGGATGATGATCTGGCAGGCCAGATTCAGCCACCGGGGCTCGGCGCCGAAGAAGATCATCAGGCAGATGCACACCATGGTGCTGGCGGTCTTCACCTTGCCGGACCAGCCGGCGGCGATGACCCTGCCCTTCTCCACCGCGATCAGCCGCATGCCGGACACGGCAAATTCACGCAGCAGCACCACGGCCAGGATCCAGCCGAACATCTCCCCCGTCTCCACAAACCAGCACAACGCCGCCATCACCAGGCACTTGTCGGCCAGGGGATCGGCGAACTTGCCGAAGTCGGAGATCTGGTTGTAGTGGCGGGCGATGTAGCCGTCCAGCAGGTCGGTGAGGCTGGCGATAATGAACACAGCCAGGGCCACGTACCGGTGGCCGGGGAAGGTCAGGTAGGCGATCACCAGAAACACGGGGATCAGAAAGACCCGCAGCAATGTCAGCTTATTGGCAGTTGTCATGGGCATGGCTCATTCCTCCAATTCACCGGTCAGCTCGCCGTCCATGGTGCCGGTGATGCGCACCATGACGAACCGGCCCGGGTCGATCTCCCGGTGGGCGGTAAAGTAGATCCGGCCGTCGATGTCCGGACTCTCGGCGTAGCTGCGGCCCACGTAGCACATGGACTGGCCGTCAAACCCGTCGCACAGGACCTCCACCGTCTCGCCCAGACGGCTCTCGTTGAATTCATCCATGATGTCGGACTGGACGTCCACCACCAGCTCGGCCCGGCGCTCGGCCTCGGCGGTGTCCACCCGGTTGAGCATCTTGGCCGCGGCGGTGCCCTCCTCCGGGGAGTAGGGGAAGACGCCGGCCCGCTCAATGCGGACCTGGCGCAAAAACTGGCACAGCTCGTTGAAGGCGGCCTCGTCCTCATAGGGAAGGCCGGTGATGAGGCTGGTGCGCAGCACCAGACCGGGGATCCGCGCCCGGAGCTTTTGGAACAGGGCAAGGAGCTCGGCCTTTGTGTCCCGCCGGTTCATGGCCTTCAGCACGGCGTCGTTACAGTGTTGGATGGGCAGGTCCAAGTAGTTGAGGATCTTGGGCTCGTCGGCAATGGTGTCGATGAGCTCGTCGGTGATCTCATCGGGGTAGAGATAGTGGAGCCTGATCCAGCGGAAGTCCAGCCGGCACAGCTCCCGGAGCAGCCGGGGCAGCTCCCGCCGGCCATACAAATCGATGCCGTAGCGGGTGATGTCCTGGGCGATGACGATGCACTCCTTGACACCGGCGTCGGCCAGTCTGGCCGCCTCGGCCAGCACGTCCTCCATCCGGCGGCTGCGGTACTTGCCCCGGAGGGAGGGGATCACGCAGTAGGCGCAGTGGTTGTCGCAGCCCTCGGCGATGCGGAGGTAGGCGTAGTGGGACGGGGTGGTCAGCACCCGGTCCAGCTCCTCCACCGGGGCGTGGATGCTGCCGAAGCGGCAGGGCGTGCCGCCGCCCATGACCTCCCGGATGGCCGGAACGATGTCACCGTAGCTGCCGGTGCCCAGGATGCCGTCTACCTCCGGCAGCTCCTGAAGGATCTCCTCCTTATACCGCTGGGAAAGGCAGCCGGTCACCAGGATCTTGCCCACCTGTCCGGCGGCCTTCTGCGCCGCCACGGACAAAATGGTGTCGATGGCCTCGCTCTTGGCGCTGTCGATGAAGCCGCAGGTGTTGATAACCACCACATCGGCGCTCTGGTCCTCCGCCGCCAGCTCCATGCCGGCGTCCCGGCACAGGGCCATCATCTGCTCGGTGTTCACCAGATTCTTGGCGCAGCCCAGAGAGATAAATGAAACTTTCACTTTGATTTCCCCTATTCGTCACTTTCTATTTCCATCTCGCCCAGCTCGTTGAGCACCGGGCGGATCTCGTTCCAGGTAAAGCCCCGGCGCAGCAGGGCGTCGGACAGCTTTTTCATCTCGGCCCGGTCCGGGGCGCGGCCCTTCAGCCTGTTCTGGAGGAAACGGCGGATGGCCTCGGCGCTATCCGGCAGCTCCCGGAGCGCCTCCTCCCACAGGTCCCGGGGGATGCCCCGGCGATAGAACTCCTGCTCCACCCGGCCCCGGCCGTAGCCCATGGCGGCATAGTGCCGCGCCACCACGCCGGCGTAGACCGCGTCGTTGACGGCGCCCAGCTCCTCCATCCGCTCGGCCGCGGCGGCAGCTTCCGCCGGCTCGGCCCCCTTGCGGCGCAGCCGGTCCGTCAGCTCCTTCTTGCTGAGCATCCGGCTGGAGGACATATGGGCCGCCCGCAGCTTCGTCTCGGAGCGGTGGGCCACTTCCTGTAATTGTACCACAAGATCGGCCGTCAAGTCCATACCGGGATACAAGCCAAACTGCGCCAGCTCGGACTCAGTGACCCGGAGGAGGTCCCCCTCCTCCAGGTACACCAGTACGCGCTGGCGCTTGCGTTTGGATTTTTCGATCTTGACGATCCTCATTCGGCGTCGTCGTCAAAGTCGTCGGCGGACACATCCACCGCACGGCCCGCGGCCCTGGCGGCGATACGGGACTGGGCGCCCATCAGCTTGTGGAAGTTCTCCCGGACCTTCCGCTCCAGATCGGCGGCCTCGTCGGGATGGTCGCGGAAGTACTGCTTGGCGGCGTCCTTGCCCTGGCCCAGCCGCAGCTCGCCCATGTTGAACCAGCTGCCGCTCTTCTGCACCAGATCCAGCTTCACGGCCAGGTCGATGAGCTCGCTGAGGTGGCTGATGCC
>CACZNU010000149.1 GCA_902782615.1 Oscillospiraceae bacterium
ATGACCTCTTCGTGTCTGGCGAAGTTCTTGCGCAGGGTCTTGCCGTAGTACTTGTCCTTGGCCATCTTCAATACTCACGCCTTTCTTTTCGCTTTTAGTCAGGGGAAAACGTCTTGCGGGACCGCCGTTCCACTCGTTTTGATACGCCCGGGTTTGTTGCCTGTTTCGCGGCTATCCCACTTGTAATTTGCAGAGGAAGGTGGTATCCTATGGATAGTTAAAAGGGGCGGAAGGCCCACTATCCGAATATAAGCGTCTTATTTTACCAAACCACTCCTTGCTTGTCAAGGGGTTTTTCTTTTTATTTGGCAAGTTTCCGCAAAAAAAGTCCCGCAGCGTCAGCTACGGGACTTTTTCGCTTTCAGATCTTTTTATTTGTTTGCTGCGGTACGGACAGGATAGCGCACGTTCCTTCCCGGCATCATCTGTTCCACCGATATCGCCACATCTCCCACCGCATCCTCCACCATGGCAAAGAGCATCACCATCATGGCGGCGTTGGGGAATGGGCAGAATTCCCCGGGGTTGGTCATGGACACCATCTGCATCCCCAGGTAGCTCATGGCCAGCATGGCCACGAAGGGGTCTCTTCTCCCCTGCCACAGCAGCGCCACCCGGTCGTTGATGAGGCGACCATATGCCGCTACACCCAGTACGCCCATACTGCCGGCGATCTGCGCCGGCATATTGTGGTAGAAGAACATGCTGCCCGGCACGCCGGTAAACAGGGGGTTGTTGGCGGTGTTGCCCAGCCCCACGCCAAAGGCCGGGTGATCCAGAAAGTCCACCACAGCCTGTGCCAGCAGCGCCCAGCGCTTCTCGCTGCCGCTGATCAGATGTCCCCCGATCAGGCGATCCTGGTACAGGACCTTTACGTTTTCCAGGCCGAAGCACAGCAAGAACGCCCCGGCCATCATCAGCAGAACGGCCATCGAACTGCGGGAGATCACCTGGAATCTCACCATGTAGATGCAGCCCAGCGCCAGCAGCACGACACCGAATACCAGGGCGCTGCGGCTGCCGGTAAAGAGCATTGCCCCGGCGATCAGCACGCCGGGCACCGCATACCACCGGTTCCAGCGGGTAAGGTAAAACGCCGCAGGCAGGGTAGTCAAAAGGACGGTGGCACAGAAATTCCGGCACTTGAACTCGGGAACCGCACCGGCCAGCGCGGCAAACTCATTCCAGTGGCGGATGCAGAGGTCTGCCACCACGGCGGACATCCCCAGCCCCACCACCAGCCAGATCTGGGCAAACCGCACCTGCACGTCATATTCTTTCTCCTCAAACAGCTGGGATCGGAACATGGCATACAGCACCAGCATCCCCAGCCCCAGGCCAAGGGTGTAATAGACGGTCAGCGGTGTGGTGCGGCTGCTCAGGGACAACACGTCGCAGCCGCTCATGACCGTGGCGATGGACACCAGCGCCAGGCCGCTCCAGCTGGTCCCCAACCGGAATCGTACCGGCCAGATGGAAAAGTGCAGGATCAGCGCCGCGATAAAGGCGCAGAGCAGAGGAACGCAAGGCAGGAATACCGTCAGATCCTCATACTCCGGCCCCACCAGCAGTATCGCCAGTGTAATGGGGCATACCGCCGCCATAAAATCCGGGCACGCCGCCAGAAACCAGGTGGCCGTGCCGATCAGGACCGCTGCGCCGACCACCTGCCGGTCCGCAGCCAATGCCAGAATGAGTATCCCCAGCAGCACCGGAAAATAGCCGCCGCTGTGCCAGAAACTCTCCGTCACCTCCGCTATACGGCCGGCGGCCCGGTAACCCCGGCGCCGCACAAACCGCCACAGCCCCTGGGCTCTCTCCAGCGGGAAGGCATCAAAATAATCTCGGAACATGGATATGATACGCTCCTTATCGCGAAAAATGAGCGACACACCGATCACCGGTGCAATCCCAAACGCCGGCCATGCATCGCTCCCTGTATTATAACTGTTTGAAATAGTTCCTAACAATTACATGTTTTACCAATATATAGAACTTTTCTTCCGCAATTATTCGGTTTTGACACTTTACCACCTTAGTATGTTCTTGTCAACCCGAAAAAGTACCATATCTTTTTATCCCCAGGCCGCAAATTTTGTGAAATGTGTTCCGCTGTCGGGTGCCGTTTTTGTCCCATCTTATGAAACACCCCCTGCAGAATATATCGCTTCGAAACAAAAGCCCCCCGGGCCGAAGCCCGGAGAGCTTTTTCAAACATATCTTATCGATCCTCCCAGCCCTGCATCGCATCCAGGATGGCGTAGAGGGCGATCCAGCGCTCGTCGGTCTCTTCCACGGTGTCTCCCAGCTCAAAGATCCGGCCCGGGTCTATCACAGCGTTCCACACCGGCAGGCCGTCCCCGTTGGGATCGCCGGTGGCGATGAAGTTGCGGAAATAGGCGTGCATGGTCTTTCCCAGTGCCCGGTCGCTGTCGTCGTAGAGTTTGGAGCCGTCGGGGACATTTCCGTAGAAGTACACCTCTTCCCCGCCGTGGTTGCCGCCCAAACGGCGGTTGGACTTGGTGAAGAAATACTCGTAGACCGGCTCATTGTTGGCCAGGGCCTGCCGGGTCCAGCAGTAGTGGCCGTGGTTGAAGAACACGGCAGAATAGATGTCGATCCACTGTGCTTTGGCCTGGGCGTCCGTCTCAGCGGGGTACAGGGCCAGCACCTGGTCGGCATACTCGCCGAAATAGGAACGCACCTTCTTCTCATAGTTCTTCAAGTTGGCGTTGTCGAAGAGGGTAAACAGGGCGCTCTCGGTCAGGTTGTAGCCGTGGAAGATGGTCTCCTCGTTGTGGACACCCTTGCGGTAGGACTCATAGGGCGACTCGGTGAGAACATAGCCGTCCACAGTGATGTGGTGGTTCTGATTGGTGGCCGACACCAGCTTCTCGGCGGGGATGGAGCGCAGCTCCTCGATGGTCTTGGCGCCGAACTTCTCCCTGGTGGCGGCGCCCGTGGCGTAGGCCTCTTCCAAGGAACGGTAGGAGTGAGTTGGCTGAGGCGCGGTGGTGGTGCTGCTCTCGCCGATGGCCCGGCGGAAGAGTCCCTTGGCCAGGGGTGAAGTACACAGGGCGGTGACGCAGGCGCTGCCGGCGGACTCACCGGCCACGGTCACGTTGTCCGGGTCACCGCCAAAGGCCGCAATATTGCGGCGGACCCACTCCAGCGCCTTGATTTGATCCAGCAGGCCGTAGTTGCCGGTAGTGCCGTTGGGGGACTCTGCCGCCAGCTCGGGGTCGGCGTAGAAGCCGAACACACCCAGGCGGTAGCCCATGTTCACCACCACGACGCCGCCACGGGCCAGGCCCTCGCCGCTGTAATCGGCGTACCAGGGCTGGCCGGTCATCAGCGAGCCGCCGTGGATATACACCAATACCGGGGCGTTTTTCACCTCTCCCGCCGGCCTCCAGATATTGAGGTAGAGGGAATCCTCGCTCATCATATCCCGGAAGTTGTCCTTGGTGGTGATCTTATAGTCGTGATAACCGATGATGTCGGCCAAAGAACCGTAGATGGCGCCGTTGCTGGGCTGCATGCTCATGGGGGCGAAGTGATCCGCCGCCAGCACACCCTCCCAGGGCTCGGGATCCTGAGGCTCCCGCCAGCGCAGATCTCCCACCGGCGGCTTGGCGTAGGGGATGCCGGCGTAGACCTCTGCGGCGCCATCGGCCGTGGTAAGGCCGGTAAGCTGTCCCTGCTCCACGGTGACGATCTCCGTGACCACAGGGTTCTTCCCCTCCACCGCCGGTCGACGCAAAAACGGCCCCTGGGTAAAGGCCAGCACCGCCGTCAGCACGGCGATCAGCGCCACCCAGCCCAGGCCTTTCACGTACCAGGCCCTGTCCGCCAGCACACCGCGGCGCAGGAAGAAAAAAACCACCAGTGCGATGAGCGCCAGCACCCAGCCCAATACGCTGTTCTTATTCAGCTCCAGCAACGCCAGAAACACGGCGCCGATGAGGATCAGTCCGATCATAGGGGTACTCCTTTAATTGATGAAGTTCGATATAGCGGCATACCGGTACGGTCTTCCACCGAAGGACCGTTTACCGCAGGATCTCGTCGATGGTGGAGACGGTGCTGAACGACCCCTTGTTCTTGGCGATGATCTCCTTGATCTTCTGCAGCTCAAAATAGCCCACGTAGCAGATCAGCGTCTTGTTCTCCCCGGCGATGGCGCCGTAGGAGTTCATGATGGTGCAGGTCTTGTTCAGTTCCGCCTTGATAGCCTTGACAATTTCATCCGGGTCCTTGGTGATGATGGTCACCTGCTTGATGGCCTCAAAGTGATCTGTAAAGTGGTTGACGATGGAGGTGGCTACCACGTAGACCAGCAGGCTCAGCAGCGCCGCGTTGCGGTTGATGAGAACAAACGCCGCCAGATAGACGCAGGCGTTGAACACCACCAGGATATACGTCATGCTGAAGTTCTTCCCCGTGAGGTCAAAGATCTTTTTGATGATGATGTTGGCGAAGATCTCCGAGCCGTCGATGCAGCCGCCGTTCCGGAGGATCAGCGCCAGGCCGGCGCCCAAAATCGCGCCGCCGAACACCACGGCGAGAAAGTGCTCCGTGTTCAGCTCAAACGGGATCTTCTCGAACAGCGACAGGCCCACCGTGTAAACCAGGCTGCCCACCAGGGCCTTGAGCCCGAACCTTTTTCCCAGGATCGCGGCTCCGGCGATCAGAAACGGCACGAAGACCACCGCCACACACAGAGAGAGGTTGAACCCTGTCACCTTGCTGATGATGATGGCGATGCCGGCCGTGCCGTAGTCAATGGCGTCATTGGGGATCAGAATGCAGATGACGGAGAAGCTGGCCAGGAGCGCGCCGACCACAATCATTAAAATGGAAAAGGTCTCTTCCAGTTTCTTGCTGTTTTTCCGCATTCTTATTCTCCGCTCATGTTTTACGCTCTATTTCCGCTCCAACAGCACTACGCTCTCGATGTGTGAGTCATTGTCCAAACTCAGTGCCATGTCCTCGTCGATAATCGGGAGCTTGAATCTGATGGATTTCAGCCACTGGCCATTGGGCTGCCGCTCTTCATAAATCTGGATTTC
>CACZNU010000150.1 GCA_902782615.1 Oscillospiraceae bacterium
TGCTCGGCAAACTCCCGGCGCGATTGGTTGATGTAGGCCGATGCCTTGGCGCACTCGCCCCGGCACACCGCCTTGTCCGTGCAGTACCGGCACGGATGATATGTCTGCTCACTCATGCCGCCGTCCCGCCTTTGGGTCGTCCAGCAGGTCGATAACCTTCATGATCCCGCACGCCAGCGTGCCGGCGCCTACGATCGTCAAAAACAGTCCGAAACTCATAGCTTGTCCTCCTATGTGCTGTGCGGGATCCTCTCCCGCACCCTGTTGTTATTGCGCTTCCGTCATTGCGAGCCGGTGCTCACACCGGCGTGGCAATCCGACTCCTCTTGCCGGTCCTTTACATAGAACACCGCCTGTCCCCGGAACAGACCGTTCATCCACTCTACCGCCAGCGCGTTGGCCAGCCGCTTCTTCTGCTCCGGATCCAGCTCGTCCGTGTTCACCAGCTTGTCTCCTACGTGGACGTATGAGACCGCTTTCATATCCTCAAATTTCAGGCGTTTTCCCATACGCTCACCCCTTTCCGTTCCACCCTATGTCCCGCCGGGATTGTCCCATTCAAAGCCAACCACAACATGTTGTGTGCAATTTCAACAAAATTCCCCAAATTAGTGGCATATGCACAAGATGGGGTGTATAATGCAAACATCAAATCAACCGAAAGGAGGCATTCTATGCCCGAAATTCAGTTCACAGATAGCAATCTCCCCGACCTCACCCCTATGTTTAGCACCGTCTCTGCGATTGGCGAAGCCTTGGCAAACTACAAGCCACCTTTCGACCTAAAACTCCTCGAACAGTCTTGCAGTCAAATCGCCACAGCAATGGAGAACTTACAGGTTTTCAAATCCTCATCGTTCATAGATTCCATTGCAGGTGCCTTTAAGGTGTCTAACATGCTCCTTGACCGCATCAAGGAGCTTTCACTGATGGAACCTTCAGCCCTTGATGCCATCAAAAGCATTGAACTGTCCGAGGATCGCTATGCCGCCCTCTCTCAGTCCCTGCTTGCTGCTAAGGACTACATGACCGAGGATCAGCTCCAAACAGCCGAGACCTTCGTGCCAAACTTGCGTATCCCTCAGGCTTCTATTCCCCTTGCTGTCCCCAAGAAACGGTGGAGCAGAAAGTCACTATTTGCCCTCCTTGGACTTCTCCTTACACTAATTCAAATTGTTTTAAATCAACTTCCGAACCAGCAGCTCGAACGGCTGGCCGATCAGAACGAGATCATCATCGAGCAGAACTATGAGATGATCGAACAGAAGGACGAGGAACTGGAAATCCTTCAAAGCCTTCTCACCGCAGCCCAGGAAGTCAGCGACGCACTCGATGAGGTCTCCGAAGAGGAAGACGATACAATTACCGAAGAAGATGCCCCCGACGCATCAGACTCCCCCGAGGAGGTGATTTCTTGACCGACCTGAAATATCAGATCATGTGCTTCGTCCATGATTCCCCCGCCAGTGAATCTCTCTCCGAGATTGACCTGATCCAACACTTCGGGCCCAGTGGCTTTACACCCATACAGGTCAGTACCGCTCTGCACGAGCTTCTGGCTTGCCGCTATCTCACCGGCGACATCACCGGCTCCTCCCTGGAAGTCCGAGCGCCGGAGGGTGTCCTCGCCATGGACACAGAACACGATCTACGCCGGCAGCAGCAGATAGCGCAGCAACAGGCGGACACCCAACTGCGTAAAGAAGCTGAACAGAACGCTGCCCACGAAAATGAGCGCAAACGTGACCGCAACATCATGATTATTTCTGCGGCTATCGGCGCTGGCGGCGCGATCCTTGGCGGCATCCTCACCTCCGTCGTGGATCTCATCCTCCGTCTTCGCTTCGGTGGCTGATACCTCCCTTGCACTGTCCGTCCCTCTGGGGCGGGCAGTGTTTTTATGCTCTCCCATGCTCACTCCCTCCTTTGAATCTCGCATTTCTGCGAGTTTTAGCCAAAAAAAATAGAAATTGCAGTTTCCTTTGACATGTTCCCCTGATCCATCATCCGATGAACCTCTCCAATGGTGAACTTATTGCCAAGAGACTGCAATTTCCTATAAAAAGTGGCCGGATTCATGCCTGATGCACGCGCAAAGTTCTCGATGTTGCCGCTCTGATCCTCGGCGTATCTCTTCAGCATCTCGACGTTGACCATTTCCGCTCCTCCTTCCTCGCAAAAATGAGAGTTTCTATATTCTTTATACCACTCGCATTTCTGCAAGTCAAGCACAAATTTCGCTTTTTTGCAAATTTCTTATTGCAATTTTGCGAAAACGATGGTATCAATATAGAGGGAGGTGATTATATGACCACTGCTGAACGTATGAAGGCCAGGCGAAAAGAGCTTGGCATGACCGCCGAGTTTGTGGCCGAAAAGCTCGGCTACTCTCCTGCTACCGTCTATCGCTGGGAGCGCGGAGATATTGAAAAGATGCCGATGGATATTCTTACTCCTCTGTCACAAGTTCTTCATACGACCCCGGCTTATCTCATGGGATGGGACGACGCCGGTGATGATACGCAAGACTCCGCTCCCTTCCCCACCAGATACACCCATGTCAAAATAGCAGGCCGCGACGGCACCCTGGTGGAGAAGGATCTCACGGATGCCGACGCGGAGCTGCTGCTGAAGATGATCGAGCGTCTGCCGGATGCCGGCGATGATCTATAACCGGTTCTTCTCTATGTAGGCCCGGAACTGCCGGTATACCTGCTGCTCCAGCGGAGAGGTCAGGAACTTCCCTCGCTGATACAGCAGGCGCATCCGCTCCATGCGGAACTCCGCCGCCTGGTGGCTGATGCCGCACAGCCCCATGATGTCCTCGGCGCTCTGAACCCGGCACCCCCACAGCACGCAGGCCGGCGCCAGCAGCCTGGCTGCGAACACGTTGGCCGCCTGTTCCAGCGGATTGTCCTCCGGCGCCGGCTCCCGGTTCACCAGGCCCCGTGACCCCACGTGGCCCAGCATCACGTGCCCCAGCTCGTGGGCCGCCGTGAATCGCTGGCGCGGGATCGGCACGTCAGCCGACACCAGGATCACCGGTCTGCCCTTTACGATCATGCTGCAGCCGTCGTTCCCGTCGGTTGGGTGATAGTATCGCACCGCGATCCCCTCCCGCCGGCAGATCGCGCCGACGCTCACCGGCAACGCGCTGACGCCGTGTCGGATCAGCAACTCCCACACGGCGTCCCTGGAATTTTGATAGTCTTTGTATTGCATGGCAGCATACCTCCTTCGAGGATATGCTACCGAATTTGACATTATCTGTCAGCAAGTAAGTACTTCCACAAATGGAAATGCTAGTAAAATACTCTAGGAGGAATGGTTTATGAAAGAAAAGCTTCAGACCGCTCTTGGCACCGTTGGCATTGTTATATACTTCATTGTCTCGTGGCTGATTTGTTTCTATCCGCTCCTCTTTTGCAACTTCCCTTGGTGGGGTGATACGCTTTATATTGCCGCTATTGTGTTTCTGGGCGGCTCTCCTCTGTCTGGGATTCTCAGCACGATAATATACATCATCGCGCTCATCAATGTTTTGAACGGTCCCATTAACACGTGGTCGATCATTTTCCTGATACTCTTTGCCGTGAATATTATTTACTTCATTGTCAATATCGTCATCTCAAGAAGGCGGGATAACTGATATCATGATATCAAGCCGTTAGGAAGGGTCTCCCTATGAAAAAGCTCGGTAACCTGATCTGGTATATTCTCGGTGGAATATCTATTCTCATAATTCTATTTGCACTTCTGTCTTCGACTTTCGATTTTATGCGTTCCGTTCTGTTTATTGCCAAAGCGGTTGGGTACGGTTTTGTCCCGCTTGGGATTTTGATCCTTTTGCTTTCTGCATTCGCCTTGATTATTGTGGTCAGGGGGTTCTTCTATACCATGGAAAAGGATTTGAAAGACACTGCAACCACCTGGAAAATCGTCTTATACTGTCTTGCTTTTCTCCTTGGCTTCATGGCCCTTGTACACGCAATCTACTCTTGGCCCGAGATCTAACTACCCCCACCCCGCGAAAGGAGGCCCCTATGCCAGCCAAACAGCCGGATCGCGATATCCGTATCGCCGCCGCTTATATCCGCGTCTCCACGGACGATCAGCTGGAGTATTCTCCGGACAGCCAGCTGAAGATCATCCGGGAATACGCCTCCAAAAACGGCTTCATCCTCCCGGATGAGTATATCTTCATGGAGGAGGAGGGCCGCAGCGGCCGCAGCGCCAGCCGCCGCACCGAGTTCCAAAGGGTCGTTGCTTTGGCCAAGTCCCCGGAGCACCCCTTCGACGCCATCCTTCTGTGGAAGTTTTCCCGTTTCGCCCGGAACCAGGAGGAGGCCATCCTCTATAAAAACCGCCTGCTCAAGAGCGGTGTCTCCGTCATCAGCATCTCCGAGCCGCTCCCGGAGGGTCCCTTCGGCTCTCTGATCGAGCGCATCATCGAATGGGAGGACGAATATTACTCCATCAATCTGGCCCAGGAGGTCAGGCGCGGCATGGAGGAAAAGGCCCGTCGCGGCCAGCTCCAAACCAATCCCGCTTATGGGTACCGTGTTGAGAACAACCAGCTCATTCCTGTCCCGGAGGAGGCCGTCCACGTCCGGGAGATCTTCCGGCGCTTTGTCGCCGGAGAGGGACTCTTCCCTATCGCCAAGTGGATGAACTCCATCGGCGCCCGCACCCACCGCGGGAACGAATTTGAAAACAGGACCATCGAGTATATCCTCCGGAATCCCGTCTACATTGGCAAGCTCCGTTGGACGCCCTCCCACCGTCGCGGGCGCTTTGAATACGACAACCCTGATATCATGGTGATCGATGCCGCCCATGAGCCGCTGATCGATGACGCCACCTGGGAGGCCGCCCAGGAGCAGATGCGGCGTGTCAAAGCAAAGTGGCGCTATCACGGCAAACCCGCCGGCGATCGCAAGCACTGGATGGCTGGAATCGTCCGCTGCGCCGCCTGCGGCAGCACGCTGATCTTCGCGGCCCCCCATTACTTCAAGTGCAATAACTACGTCCGCGGCAGCTGCCCCTCCTCGCAGCACGTTCCTATGGCAGATTTAGAAAAGCTGCTCCTGTCCAAGCTGCACTATGACATGGCCACGGTCGATCAGATGGACTACAATTTGGTGCAGGCCGCCGACGGCATGGCCGACGAACTGCAGCTCATCCGCCGGCAGATCAGCCAGGCGGAAAAGAAAAAGGAGCGCCTCCGCGAAGCGTTCTTGGCCGGCGCCGATTCTGTCGACGAGTATAAAGAAGTGAAAGAATATCTGGACCGCAGCCTGGGGGATCTGCGGCAACATGAGCAGGCGCTCAGCACCGCCGGGACGAAGAAAACGCCGCAGCTCCTCAAGCAGAAGCTGAAAGAAGCTCTGGACATTCTTGATTCCCCCACGGCCAGCATCGCGGATAAACACGACGCCGCCAACAGCATCATCGATCGCTGCACCTGGGATCGCTCCACCGCCACCCTCTCCATCACCTACCGCGTGGTGCTTTAATTTTGCCCTATTTCGTAGTTAATTGCAATAAGGCCCACCGTATTGACTGATGATCACAGCGGCCAATTTGGGGTTGGTATTGGCAATTTTGACCGGATATTGCAGCTTCTTTTCGTAGATAAACATCAGTCGTTGCCTCCTCTCTCCCAGGGCCACGGGTCATCCAGCCAACGGAAACCGCCTTCGGAAAAGTCTGTTTGTTTCAGCGGACCATAGATGTCCACATATTTCTTGCGTCCTTCCTTGGCCAGTTTGATATAGGACCAGAACAACTGCAGGGCATCTTGGTCTTCCCGGTGAGTCGTCAGGTACAACCCGAGCTCGTCAATGGCGAAATCGAGGGCCATCAGCTCAGAAAGAGCCGTATTCATTGCCGGAAAACGGGTTTCCAGCTCTTTGTGGAACGGAAGGTTCAAGCCGGGAAACAGAGTTCCCTCTCGCAGGGCCTCCTTCTGGCCATATCGCCTTGCGTTTTCCGGCTGCATGGCGACGAAGGGAAACACCATGGTGGCGCAGCGCCCCGGCAGACAACCCTGACCGTTTTCACATGCAGGGCGGCCGCTGCCGTTTTGCATACTACCAATACCGTTGCTGTCGGGCAGATCAATCACACGGCTGTCCATAGCATCTTCCTCAACAACGGCTCCCATATTATTTCTCATCGTCCGTGTATTTTCTGAGTACAATGTGCGTTCCTCCTTTGCGTTCTCGCCGCATCTGCGGCTGTTCCAGTATATGTATCGCTGCCAGAGGCGGAAACACGGCTCCGTTGACTGGAAAAGCCACCCTGTGGCTTCCACAGGGTGGCTTGATAGTGGTGTTGATGGTCAGTCGTTCTGCCAGTTATGCCAGACGTTCTGCACGTCCTCGTTGTCCTCCAGCATATCCAACAGCTTCTCCATGCTGCGAACATCGTCGGGATCGGTGATGGTGACATAGTTCTGGGGAACCATTTCGATATCGGCGCTGACGAAAGTATAGCCCTTGGTCTCCAGGGCGGCAACCACATCGTTGAAGCTGTCCGGATCGGTAGTGACCTCGAAAACGGGACCGTCCGCCTCAAAATCGGCGGCACCGGCTTCCAACGCGTCCATCATGACGGTGTCTTCATCCAGTTCCTCATCCTCGTTGTTGATCACGATCACGCCCTTGCGGTCAAAGGACCAGCTGACGCAACCCTGGGCGCCCATGCCCTTGCCGAATTTATCGAAATAGTGGCGCACTTCGGGAGCGGTACGCTGACGGTTGTCGGTGAGGGCCTCCACGATGACGGCGACGCCGCAGGGACCATAGCCCTCATACGTAACAGACTCGTAGTTATCGGTGTTGCCGGCGCCCAGAGCCTTGTCGATGGTGCGCTTGATGTTGTCGTTGGGCATGTTGGCAGCCTTCGCCTTGGCCACCACCGTCGCCAGACGGGAGTTGTTGGCGGGATCGCCGCTGCCGCCCTGCTTGACGGCCACGATGATCTCCTTGGCGATCTTGGTAAAGGTAGCGGAGCGCTTGGCGTCAGCCGCACCCTTGGTCTTTTGAATGTTGTGCCACTTGGAATGTCCGGACATAGTATCAGTTCTCCTTCATGCAGTATTGGATGACCTCGCTGTTGTGCGCGGCCGTTTTGATAACAGAGGCTGCGGGAAAGGCGGCGGAAAGCCGGTTTACCAGTTCAGCGCAGATCAGATCCTCGGTGGGGAAATGTCCCGCGTCGATCAGGTTCATCTCCGTCGTGTCCAAAAAATCATGGTACTTCAGATCGGATGTGACGAAGGTATCGCAGCCGTGTGCCATGGCCTGCGGGATAAACTCTCCGCAGGCACCGCCGCCCACCGCCACACGGTGAACCGGTTTGCCGCGGTCGGTATAACGCAGCCCATGACAGCCTAAAGATTTTATCACAGAATGGGCGAACTCCACAAGGGGTAATTCGCAATTTAATGTTCCGATTCGGCCAATTTTTTGCTCACTGAGCGGAATCAGACCGGACAGGCCCAACTTTTCCGCCAAAATGTCATTGATCCCGCCGTCTGCAGCATCCAGATTGGTGTGCATGCAGATGGCGGCAATATTGTGGCGGATCAGGCCGGTCAGGATCCTCCCCTGCCGGTCGTCTGCCCGCAGAGTCTGCACCGGGTGCCAGGTGCAGTTCATTACAGGATGGTGGGCGACGATCAGGTCCGCCTGCATCTCTGCGGCCTCTTCTACCACCGCTTCTGTGATATCCAACGATACAAGAATGCGCTGGACCGTGGCACACGGATCTCCCACCAGAAGGCCCACGTTATCCCAACTCTCTGCCAGATCCTTCGGAGCCCAGTCATAGAGCATGTTCTCGACAGCTGCTACCGTATACATGGGATATCTTTCCTCCTTTTGACCATTGACAGCCGGATCTTTTCCAAACGGCCCGCTTCCTCCGCTGTGTCGGAGCTTTCAGATCGGCGCAGCCCGTCGATACGCCGCTGCAGTTTTCTGATCTGCTGCTCCAGATACATGCCATACAGGGGCTCTTCGCCCAACAATCTGCCCGCATAGGACTCCTCTTCGGAGATCGGTTCCCCTCTTCCGCCTGTGACACAGAGGATGGGATAGAGAAAATCCTTGTCAAAGACCAGACGTTCTCCTGTAAAGTGATACCCATTGTCAGACAGCCAAATACGCAGCATTTCAACCTTTGTCATTGGCTGCAGCAGGAGCTGTACTCCCTCGTTCTTCGTCCACGGTGCGGCTGCCAGGATGGATTGGATCGTCTCTCCCCCCATTCCGGCAATGACTACAGTATCCACCTCACAGGATGCAATTTTCTCCAAACCGGCGCACAGGCGGAAATCCATCTGTTCGCTCACACCGTATTCTGCGGCCGTTTTGCGGGCGTGTTCCAAGGGCTCGGCGTTGATATCAGAAGCGATTGCCCGGGAAATGCTCCCCTGCTGAAGTAGCCAGACAGGAAGATAGCCGTGGTCCGTTCCCACGTCGGCAAGCTTTGCACCGACGGGGACCAAATCCGCCAATAGCTGGAGCCGGGGTTGAAGTTGTAGCGTTTTTCCTGCCATTATTTGACCTTTCCTCTACATGCTGGACATAAGGGAACGCATACGGCAATGCCGTATGCGTTCTGCCATTTACTTCGCAGCTCTGTTGGCTTCCTCGTTAACGATCTCCAGCAGCTTCTCACAATCGACACCGTGGACGGCGCAGGCCTCTTCGACGGTCTCGCCGCGGGAAGAGGGGCAGCCCAGGCAGTGCATTCCGATGGACAGGAAGATGGGAGCGGTCTGAGGAGCAACATCCAGGATATCACCGATAATGGTGTCCTTGGTAATCTCGATCATGACGGTATACCTCCATTCAGTAGTTGCATCGTTAGTATAACCCAATTACCGACGAGTTTCAACAGGAACTTTTACTCATCGGACCAGGGCTTTTGCGGAATGATCAGCGCGCAGATGATATAAGCGAGGATCCCGGTGCCGCTGGCGGCCAGCAGGGCCCAGATGACACGGATAACCGTAGGATCCAGCTCAAAATACTCCGCAATGCCGCCGCACACGCCGGCCAACACCTTACCTTCTGTAACACGATAGAGCTTCTTCTGCATGTTTTTACGCCTCCTCGGATAGATTTATGAAGAAAAAGCGGCGCGTTCCTCGGAATGCGCCGCTTTTCAATCCGATATAACTGATTACAAATCAGCCGTTCTCACGCATCTTAGCAAAGCAATCGCTGCAGTAAACGGGACGATCGGTCTTGGGCTCGAAGGGTACTCTGGCCTCGCCGCCGCAGTTGGCGCAGACAGCGGTAAAGTACTCACGAGGACCGCGGGCAGCGTTCTTGCGAGCGTCACGGCAGGGCTTGCAGCGCTGGGGCTCGTTCTGGAAGCCACGCTCGGCGTAGAACTCCTGCTCACCGGCGGTGAAAACGAACTCCTTGCCGCACTCCTTGCAAATCAAAGTCTTGTCTTCGTACATGATTTTACCCTCTCTTTGAGAATTAATATTGCGTCAGCTATTTGCTGATATCGCCCAGTTGCCGCGCTACCTTGCGGCGGATCCGCTGTATGGCATTGTCCACCGATTTGGGAGGCTTGCCAACAGTTTCCGAGATCTCACGGCACGTGAGACCATCCAGATAATACCCTAAAATCTTTACCTCAAAGTCGGACAACTGCCTGCGGGTATCCTCCAGCAGACCGGCGGCTTTTTCCCGCTCGATCAGAACTACTTCTGGGTCGACCTGCGCAAAAGAGGAGCTTGCGTCAAAGAGAGAGGGATTCAAGGGGACCGATTGATTCAGGGGGGAGTGTTTACCGCTGTTTGCCGAACGCAGAGCGGTGTACAGCCGGCGGCGGATACAGGTTTCGGCAAAGGTATGGAAGGATGTCTCCCGATCAGCGTTGAATTCACGCACTGCCTTCAGCAGACCGACCATCCCCTCCTGGAGAAGATCCTCACTGTCTCCCCCCGCCAAAAAGTATGGCCGGGCACAGGATCTGACAAGACGATGATAGCGCGTAATCAGGATTTCTTCCGCCTGACGATTGCCCTGCGCCGCATAACCGCACAAGGCCTCGTCTGTTTCCTTTTCCAGACGGATACCATCCACCCTGTTTTTACTTATCATCTTTTATTATACCCTTCTGAAAAAGATTTTGTCAAGCAATTTGGAAATATTTGTTCATTTTGAAGCTTACAGCTCCATGCTTTTCACGAAATCTGCCAGCTCGTTGGCAACATCCAGAGCAATTTCCGTGGTTTTGGCTTCCACCATGACACGGATCAAAGCCTCTGTGCCGGAGGGACGGACCAGAATGCGGCCCTCACCGGAGAGCTGGTCCTCCCTGCTGCGTACACGCTCCCACAAATCCTCGCTCTTCATGATACGCTGCTTGGCATCCGTCGCCACCTTGACGTTGACCAGCTCCTGGGGATACTGGGGACAGCAGGATACCAGCTCTGAAGCCTGAAGACCGGACAGCTTCAGCGCCTGCAGAAACTGGAGAGCGGTCAGCTCACCGTCACCGGTAGTGGCGTACTGGCGGAAGATCATGTGACCGGACTGCTCACCGCCGATCATATAGTTGCACTCCACCATCTTCTCCAGCACGTGCCGGTCACCCACGTCGGTGCAGACAAGGACCATGCCGTTCTTCTTGCAGAACTCGTGGAGGCCCAGATTGGACATGACGGTGGCCACCACGGCATTGCCGTTGAGCTTGCCCTGACGGCGCAGCTCCGTGGCACAGACAGCCATGATCTTGTCGCCGTCGATGGTGTTTCCCTTCTCATCCACCAACAGGCAGCGGTCGGCGTCGCCGTCAAAGGCAATACCCAGATCGTAACCGCCTGCCACAACACCTTCGGCCAGGGACTCCAGATGAGTGGAGCCGCAGTTGGTGTTGATATTGATGCCGTCCGGCTCGGCGTGGATAAAATCCGCCTGCAGCGGCAGCATACCGAACAGCTGGGGTGCGGTGGCGGAGGCGGCGCCGTTGGCGCAGTCCACCAGTACCCGCAAGCCCGTCAGGTCGCAGTCCAGGGTGGAATACAGGTGATGAATATAATCCTTCTTCATCTGGCGCATGCCGTGGAAACGAGTACCGATCTCTCCGTGGGTCTTGGCGGGAATGTTGGTGTGGTAGAGGATCAGCTCCTCCACCTTGGCCTCCATCTCGTCGGAGAGCTTGTAGCCCTGGCCGTTGAACACCTTGATGCCGTTGTGTTCATACGGGTTGTGGGATGCGGATATCACAATACCGGCATCGGCGTGTTCCTGTACTGTCAGGAAGGCAACAGCGGGCGTAGGAATGGTGCCGAAGGGCATCACGTCGCCGCCCACAGAGCAGATGCCCGCCATCAGGGCGGACTCCAGCATATCCGAAGAGATGCGTGTATCCTTGCCGATGGTGATAATGGGCTTGTGCCCCAACTCTTCCGTCAGTACGGTAGTAACAGCGCGGCCTACCTGATAGGCCAGCTCCGCCGTCAGCGTCTCGCCCACAACACCGCGAATACCGTCAGTTCCAAATAGCTTTCCCATTGTTCCAATCTCCCATTCAAAGATATTTTACAGTTGCAGTTGTTCCTGCCCGATGTAGTCCATATGCAGATGCTCGTAGGCCTTTCGTGTGACGCAGCGGCCTCGGGGCGTGCGGGTCAGAAAACCGATCTGCATCAGATACGGTTCGTACACATCCTCCAGCGTAACGGACTCCTCGCCGATGGTAGCAGCCAGCGTATCAAGTCCCACTGGGCCGCCGCCATAGTTCTCGATAATGGCCCGCAGCATCCGGCGGTCCACAGGATCCAGACCCAGATAGTCGATCTCCAGGGCGCGCAGAGCGGAGTCCGCTACCTCCCTGGTGATAACACCATCCGCTTTGACCTGGGCGAAATCGCGTACGCGGCGAAGCATCCGGTTGGCAATACGCGGCGTACCGCGGGACCGCCTGGCGATTTCCATGGCGCCATCATCTTCAATCGGCGCGTTGAGGATGCCGGCGCTGCGGCGAACGATCTGAGCCAATTCCTGAGGTGTATACAGCTCCAGGCGCAGCGTCACGCCAAACCGGTCACGCAGCGGCGCCGACAGCGAGCCCGCCCGGGTCGTGGCGCCGATCAGTGTAAACTTGGGGAGGTCCAGCCGAATGGAATTGGCGGAGGGCCCCTTGCCGATAATAATGTCGATGGCGTAGTCCTCCATGGCGGGGTACAGGATTTCCTCCACAGAACGGTTCAGCCGGTGGATTTCATCCACGAAAAGGATGTCGTTCTCACTGAGGTTTGTCAGCAGTGCCGCCAGATCACCGGGCTTTTCAATGGCGGGACCGGAGGTGATGCGGATATTGACCCCCATCTCCTGGGCAATAATGCCGGCCAGCGTGGTTTTTCCCAACCCCGGAGGCCCGTGCAGCAGCACGTGATCCAGGGACTCTGTGCGCCGCCTTGCGGCCTCAATAAAGATAGAAAGGTTTTCCTTGGCCTTCTCCTGACCGATGTACTCCTTCAATGTATGGGGACGAAGAGAGTTCTCGTTGCTGTCCTCCGAAAGAAAGGTCTTGGCCACGATAGGCTCTTCATAAATGTCGTTGCCGTAGTCGATGCTCAAATCGCTTCCCCCTTACCGCACCATCTTCTTCAGTGCCTGCCGGATGATCTCCTCCAGCGGCAGATTTTCTATGTCAATGCCACGCAGGGCGACGGCAATATCCTGCGAACCATAGCCCAAAACGGCCAGTGCGGCAGAAGCCTCGCCTGTCTTGCTGCTCTGCTGTACAGTGGGGATACTGATGCCGCCCACCTCAAGGCTTCCGCTCTGCTGCTCCTTTGCCAGCTTGTCCTTCAGCTCCAATATAATGCGCTGGGCGATCTTCTTACCGATGCCTGGCGCCGCCATCAGAGCCTTCTCATCCCCCACGACCACGCTCATGGCAAGGTTACCAGGCGTTGTCGAGGATAGGACAGACAGCGCTGCCTTGGGGCCTACACCGGACACGCCGATGAGCATCTTGAAGCTGTGCAGTTCACTCTGACTGGCAAATCCGAACAGATCCACCGCGTCCTCCCTGACGTTCATGTAGGTATAGAGCTTGGCCCGCTCTCCCTTTTTCAGCTGGGACAGGGTGTAGTTGGTGGTGGAGCAGGCATAGCCTACACCGCCGCAATCGATCACAGCCAGATTGGCCTCAATTTCAGCCACCGTACCGGAAAGATAGTAAAACATGTCAGATGGTCTCCTTTACATGGGGGTCGCTGTGCCGCAGCAGGCTGGTGGCGCTTCGCGCATGACAGATCGCGATGGCCAGGGCGTCCGCGGCATCATCGGGCCGTGGCACGGTTTTCAGCTTCAATAGGCGGCGTACCATATCCATTACTTGGGATTTTTCCGCCAGACCGTAGCCGACGACAGCCTGCTTGACCTGCATAGGGGTATATTCATAGACAGGGACCTGCATCTTTTCCGCCGTATACAGGATCACACCGCGGGCGTGGGCCACGGCGATGCCGGTAGTGATATTCTTGCTGAAAAACAGCTCTTCAATGGCAATCTCATCCGGCTGGAAGAGAGTAATGAGTTGTTCCAGATCCCGGTTGATCTGTACGAGCCGGGTGGCCAGCGGAAGCCCTGCCTCTGTGTTGATCGCGCCGTATTGCACCATCTTCTGCTTTCCCCGGTCTGCCTCGATCACGCCAAAGCCCACGATGGCGACACCGGGGTCGATCCCTAAAATACGCATAGATGCGCAACCTCCACCAAATATTCACCTGTATTATACCAAACTGCGTAGAGAATGGCAATAAAAAACTGCCGCCCGGACAAACAGGCGACAGTTTTCATGCACGGGGATGAGCTTTGTTGTAGACGTCCTTGAGCTGCTTCTTGATGACGTGGGTATAGATTTGCGTAGAAGAGATATCGGCGTGTCCCAGCATCTCCTGGATCGACCGCAGGTCTGCCCCGTTTTCCAGCAGGTGTACAGCAAAGGAGTGGCGCAGCATATGGGGGGTGATGTCCTTGTTGATCTCCGCCCGCTCCTGGTAGTACTTGATGATCTTCCAGAAGCCCTGTCGGCTCATGCGTTCACCACTCATATTGACAAACAGTGCCGTCTCCTCAGCGTCGGCGATCAATCTCGGACGGATATCCCGCATGTAATCCTGCAGAGCCTTGACGGCCGTTTGATAGAGCGGGATAATACGCTCTTTTCCCCTGCTGCTGCAACGGATGAAGCCGGCAGCCAAATTGACGTCGCTTACGTTCAGGCCAATCAGTTCGGAGACGCGGATGCCGGTGGCATAGAGCAGCTCCAGCATGGCGTGGTCGCGGTATCCCTTTTCATCGACACATTTGGGCTGCTCCAGGAAGAGTTCCACCTCGCGGTTGGTCAGGATCTCCGGATATTTGCGCTCCACCTTGGCGGAGGCAACGCCCTTGGCGGGGTTGGACTTCATAAACCCGCTCATGACCATATAGCCGTAAAAGGACTTCAGGGAGGCTGTAGAGCGGGTAATCGTGGCGGGAGATTTTCCCTTGGCGTTCAGATTCTCCAGATACTTTGTGATAAAGTCCTTCTTGACCTTCTTCAGATCGGCAAAACCTTGTCCGATCAGCCAATCTCGGAATTGATTCACGTCACGGATATAGGAGCTAAGTGTATTAGCGGATGCGTGTTTATCATTTTGAAGATAATTGCGATAGGAAGCCACATAATCCGGCATAGAACACTCACTCCTTTCATGACAGAATTTTGCTCAAAAACGGATAAAAATAACGAGGAACCAGGGATATTTCAATGATGCATCCAATCAGAAGAACGATGCCGCACACGATCATCGGAAATATGCCGGAATCAGACACTTTTCCCTTCCCCTTAGTACGGTCACCCAGACGCAGATGATTGGCAGAAGGCCAGGATTTCGTTGCAAGATACAAGCTGCAGGGTATGACAAACAGGCACCGAACGCCAAAGGCTGCAATGGCCAGCATCACACCACTGCGACCCAGCGAGACGGCAAAACAATTCACCGAAAACGCCAGGGAAAAACCCTGCCCCAAAACCAAAAGTGGAATCAGCCAAACGCCGCATATGGCAAATCCAGCCAGAAACAGCGCCAAAGGGCCGCGGTAATATGAGAACAGTACCTGTACCGGCGAAGGATGATGTGTCGAAGCGGCGCTTTGTGCATAGGAACGAAGATACGCCAATAGTTCCTGATGCTGCAGATCCGTAACGGAATTACCGATCAGATGGCCAGCAATAACACCAATCAGATAAAGACCGGCAAAGGTAAGATAAGCCGGCTGAATTCCGCCTGACGGGCGCGGCAAAAGTAAAACGCGATGCGGCTTCCTCAATAGACTCACCTCATCCAATGGTATGAGATGAATGACAGGAATAGAAGATAAACCCGTAGTGCCGTATTACATAATATAGGTCAAAAAGTCTGATTTCGCAAGGCTTTTTCCGGCAAAATAATATTTTTGTCAATTATGTCAAAATGTTATGTAAATATCGTTATGTAAATCTTGTCCACTTACCGTTGGCCACCCTATTGCCGCTTCCAAGATGTGGTTTGCCGCTGTTTGTCGGGCAACAACATCTTGAAAAGGCAAACGCTCCGCAGGAAGAATTCCTACGGAGCGTCTGTTCTCTTCGCCCGTCAAGGGGAATTTTGCAAATCTTCTAAATTCGTGAATTTTGCCATATTTATGTTACCGTCTCCCTACTTTTCTCTGCAGGTGAACTGTTCTTTTCTTGCTTTTTCCATGAATCCGCTTTCCGTTCTTCCTCCCCACTATTGTCTCCGTCAGGAGACAGCCTGCACAATAGGCCAGTATCATTTTCCACCCGTTTGCCAGATAGTTTGTGCCGTTGGAGATCGTTAGCGAAATCAGCCAGATGACAATTGCCATCAGCAGCCCCAGCAGCACGGCACGCAGCAGGATTCCATCACCTTTTCCTCCTGCGATCCAGCCGGCAAGCAACCCTGCCAGAGCAAAACTCCCGCATAGCCACGCAGCACTCGAGTCCGGTTGGAGGAACCCTCTGACAATGGCCCATGCGCCCAAGGCACAGAGTGCGATGACAGCGATGATTGAAGCAAACAGCGCGATCCATACTCTTTTGGAGCCAATAATACGCAGCAAAGGCATAAGAAAAACCTCCCCGTGATGCTTTCATCCAAGCATATTCGGGGAGGCTTCTATTTATGCGGTACGATTACTCTTCGGCGTGCTCTTCGGTATTCTCTTCGGTCTCGGGCTGATCTTCCTCAACGGGAGCGACCTCCTCGTTCTTGGCAGCCTTGCGGCCGGGACGCTGCTGGGCGGCAGCCTGCTCATCCAACGTGCCCACGCTGCCGATAGCGGACTTCAAGAACTCCACGCGGACCCGGTCCTCGCTGGTCTCAATGACCACGGTGCGGTCCGTAATGGCGACCACGCGGCCATAGACGCCGCCAATGGTGGTTAGCCAATCACCTTTTTTCAGGCTGTTGCGCATATTCTCGGCTTCTTTCTTCCGCTTGTTCTCGGGACGGATCAGCATGAAGTAGAAGATGGCCACCATGATGACGACCATAATAAGGGTGGAACTCAGGCCACCGCCTGTGGCAGTAGCAACTGCGAAGTTGGTGTACATGGCAAAAAACTCCTTTAACGAAAAATGTTGTTGTTATTATACCCAAAGCTGAAGGATTTGGCAAGAGGTTTTCCCGGAGGAATCCTCCATACCTATACTTTTTCCGACAGCTTCCGGCTGTAGACTTCGCGAAACGCATCAAAGGTTCCGGCGTCCAGGTGATCCCGGATCCGCCGGGTCAACTTGTTGTAGAAATACAGATTGTGCATAACCGCCAGACGCATACCAAGCATCTCTTCGGCAGCAAACAAGTGTCTCACATAGGCCCGACTGAACTTGCGGCACACGGGACAGTCACACTCCGGGTCAATCGGCCGGTCATCCAGTTTATACTTGGCGTTTTTGATGTTCAAGGTTCCCTGCCAGGTAAAGAGTTTTCCGTGCCGGGCGTTGCGTGCCGGCATAACGCAGTCAAAAAAATCTACGCCCCGGGCCACACCCTCGATGATGTTGGACGGCGTGCCAACGCCCATCAGATAGCGTGGCTTCTCCGCCGGCATGTAGGGCTCCACGGCGTCGATGATCTCGTACATCACCTCCGTGGGTTCCCCCACTGCCAGGCCGCCGATGGCATAGCCATCGCAATCGATCTTGGCGATCTCCTGCATGTGCCAGATCCGAAGATCGGCGTAGGTGGCGCCTTGGTTGATGCCGAAGAGCATCTGGCCGGGATTCACCGTATCAGGCAGGCTGTTGAGCCGGTCATGTTCAACCTTGCAGCGCTCCAGCCAACGCAGTGTCCGCTCGCAGGACGCCTTGGCATACTCGTATGGCGCAGGATTCTCTACACACTCGTCAAAAGCCATGGCGATATCGGACCCTAGATTGGACTGGATCTGCATGCTCTCTTCCGGGCCCATGAAGATCCGATGCCCGTCCAGATGGGAGGCAAAGGTGACCCCCTCCTCCCTGATCTGCCGCAGACTGGCCAGAGAAAACACCTGGAACCCACCACTGTCGGTAAGGATTGGACCATCCCACCGCATGAATCGGTGGAGTCCGCCCATGGCGCGCACCACGCCGTCACCGGGCCGCAGGTGGAGATGATAGGTGTTACTCAACTCGATCTGGCACCCCAGCTCCTTCAGATCAAAGGCGCTGACAGCGCCTTTGATGGCGCCCTGTGTCCCCACATTCATGAAGACTGGGGTCTGGACCTGACCGCCGTGGGCACATTGAAACACACCGCGCCGGGCTTTCCCTTGCTTTTTAATGACTTGAAACATAGGTTAGTACCTCAAATACCGGAAAATGCGGCAAGCTTATTTGCCGTCGTGCTTCCCGCCTCTGCCAGCAATGATCAAGCCTGCACCAATGGCGAACATCAGCGCGATCACGATCAGCGTCAGCGCGCTCATCCGTCTGAAATAGAAGCGGGTGCCCATCAGGACCGACAATACGATCAGCACCACATCGGCCGCTGCCAAGATCCACGGCAGCTTTTTGGAACTGGCAATACCCCAGATCACCAGCATCACCATGACCACGATCAGCACCGGGGCGCTGCTGATTTGCCCGATCCGATAGAATCCGAAGTTTGTCACATCAATATTGAGCAGCAGGATGACAATGGCCACAAAGGCCATCACCAGGCCGAAAAGCTGCTGAAGAGGATTTCCGCCGTTCTTGTTATCCATGTTGATTCCTCCCACCGAATTTCGTCTCACTCATTGGATCAGCATGGCATCGCCGAAGGAGAAGAAACGGTATTTCTTCCGCACTGCCTCCTCATAGGCTGCCAGCACATGCTCCCGCCCTGCCAGGGCCGAAACCAGCATGATCAGTGTGGACTCTGGCAGGTGAAAATTGGTGATCAGGGCGTCCAGTACCTTGAATCGGTAACCGGGATAGATGAAGATATTAGTCCATCCGGCACTGGCCTTCATGGTACCGTCTTCCGCCGCCCAGCTCTCGATGGTGCGGCAGGACGTGGTGCCCACGCAGACCACCCGGCCGCCCCGTTTTTTCGTCTCGTTGATGAGATCTGCCGTTTCCTGGGGGATCACACAGTACTCGCTGTGCATTTCGTGATCGGTGATCTCGTCCTCCTTCACCGGTCGAAAAGTGCCCAGACCCACGTGAAGCGTCACGTAGCCGATGCTCACGCCCATGGAACGGATTTTTTCCAGCAGTTCCTTGGTAAAATGCAGGCCGGCAGTGGGTGCTGCGGCACTGCCGTTCACTTTGGAGTAGACGGTTTGGTACCGCTCCTTATCCTGAAGCTCAGCTTTGATATAGGGCGGCAGCGGCATCTTACCCAGCCGCTCCAGCACCTCCAGAAAGATGCCATCGTAGTCAAACCGCACCAGGCGGTTGCCGTCTGGCAGCTCCTCCACCACCTGGGCTGTCAGATCACCATCACCGAAAGAAAGCTTGGCGCCGACACGCATCCTCTTTCCGGGCCGAACTAGGCACTCCCAGGTTTTGTTGCCCCGATCGATCAACAGCAGTACCTCGCAGGCACCTCCGCCCGGCAGCCGCTGGCCCAGCAGACGGGCCGGCAGCACACGGGAGTTGTTCAGAATCAGACAGTCACCGGGGCGCAGATATTCCGGCAGATCGTAGAAATGCCGGTGGGTCCACTCCCCTGTCAGCTTGTCCAGCACCAGAAGGCGGGACGCATCTCGCCTTTCAATGGGGGTCTGGGCGATCAGCTCCTGGGGAAGGTCAAAGTAAAAGTCACTTGTTTTCATTACACCAAAATCGCCCGATGGAACACCTTTTTGCCCTTGCGGATCACAACACCCTCACCGGTGAACAGCTCACAGCCGAAGCTGTCGTCAATGGAGGTCACCTTGGCGCCATTTACGGTGACACCGCCCTGCTGTACCAGACGGCGGGCCTCGCCCCGTGAGGAGCACAGGCCGCATTTCACCAGCAGGGTCATCACGTTGATGGTACCTCCGCCGAAATCGTCGTTGGTCAGCTCTGTGGTGGGCATATTCTCGGTATTTCCTGCGCCGGAGAACAGAGCACGGGCGGCGGCCTTGGCCTTCTCAGCCTCATCCTCTCCATGGACCAGCTTGGTCAGCTCGTATGCCAGGATCTCCTTGGCCTCGTTGAGCTGGAAACCCTCCCAGGTGGACATCTTCTCGATCTCGTCCAAGGGCAGGAAGGTCAGCATCCGGATGCACTTGAGCACGTCGGCGTCATCTACGTTGCGCCAATACTGGAAGAATTCAAAGGGACTGGTCTTGTTGGGATCCAGCCACACGGCGTTGCCGGCGGTCTTGCCCATCTTCTTGCCCTGAGAGTCGGTCAGCAGGGTAATGGTCATGGCGTGGGCATCCTTGCCTAGCTTCTTACGAATCAGCTCCGTGCCGCCCAGCATGTTGCTCCACTGATCGGCGCCGCCGAACTGCATATTGCAGTTGTAGTGCTGGAACAGGTAGTAGAAGTCGTAGCTCTGCATAATCATGTAGTTGAACTCAAAAAAGCTCAGTCCCCGCTCCATGCGCTGCTCGTAGCACTTGGCCCGCAGCATGTTGTTCACAGAGAAGCAGGCGCCA
>CACZNU010000151.1 GCA_902782615.1 Oscillospiraceae bacterium
CCACCAAGCACGGCTTCCTGCAGAAGGACGAGGCCCGAAAGAAGGTCATGGCCCTGTCCGAGCGCTACGGCCTCCACGTAGATCCGGACGCCCTTGTCGAGGACATCACCGTGGGTATGCAGCAGCGCACCGAGATCCTGAAGATGCTCTACCGCGACAATGAGATCCTTATCTTCGATGAACCCACTGCGGTGCTGACGCCTCAGGAGATCGACGAGCTGATGGTCATTATGAAGAACCTGGCCAAGGAGGGCAAGTCCATCCTGTTCATCTCCCACAAGCTGGCGGAGATCATGGCTGTGGCCGACCGCTGCACCGTGCTGCGCAAGGGCAAGTACATCGGCACTGTGGAGACGGCAAACGTCACCATGGAGGAGCTCTCCGCCATGATGGTGGGCCGCAATGTCAACTTCCATGTGGAGAAGAAGCCCGCCCAGCCCGGCGAGGTGATTCTGGACATCGAGAACATGACGGTGGCCTCCAAGGTTCACAAGAACAACGCCGTCAAAAATGTATCGCTGAAGGTGCGCCGGGGCGAGATCGTGTGCCTGGCCGGCATCGACGGCAACGGTCAGACGGAGTTCGTCTACGGTCTGACCGGTCTGGAGCCCCTGGTCAGCGGCAAGATCAGCCTCTGCGGCAAGGACATCACCCATATGCCCATCCGCAAGCGCAGCACCATGGGCATGTCCCACATTCCGGAGGACCGCCACAAGCACGGTCTGGTGCTGGACTACACCCTGGAAGACAACCTGGTGCTCCAGCGCTATTTTGAGCCGGAGTTCACCACAAAGGCCGGCTTCCTGCGGCGGGACAACATCCGCAAGTACGCCGAGAAGCTCATCGACCAGTACGATGTCCGTAGCGGACAGGGTCCCATCACCATTGCCCGCAGCATGTCCGGCGGCAACCAGCAGAAGGCCATCATCGCCCGTGAGATCGACAAGGATCCGGAACTGCTGGTGGCTGTTCAGCCCACCCGCGGCCTGGACGTGGGCGCCATTGAGTTCATCCATAAGCAGCTGGTGGCCCAGCGCGACGCCGGCAAGGCGGTGCTGCTGGTATCCCTGGAGCTGGACGAGGTCATGGACGTGCCCGACCGCATCCTGGTGATGTACGAGGGTGAGATCGTGGGCGAGCTGGATCCCAAGACCACCACCCAGGAGGAGCTGGGCCTGTACATGGCCGGCGCCAAAAGAGATGAGGTGACGGTATGAAAAAGAACATCCTGAAAAACGACGGTGTCCAGTCCCTGATTGCCTCTCTGGTGTGCATCGTGCTGGGTATGCTGATCGGCTATATCGTACTGCTGTTCATCAACCCTACCGGTGCCGGTGAAGCCATCACCACCGTCATCAAGAACTTCCTGACCTACAGCAAGGGAGCCTCCAAGCTGAAATACCTGGGCAACACCCTGGTGAAGACGGCCCCGCTGCTGATGTGTTCTCTGGCCATTTTGTTCGCTTACAAGGTGGGCCTGTTCAACATCGGCGCCGCCGGCCAGTACTGCGCCGGCGTGGCTTTGAGCCTGTACGCGGCCCTGGCCTGGCACTGGAACTGGGTGCTGTGTATGCTGCTGGCCGTTCTGGGCGGCGCCGTTCTGGGCGGCATCGTGGGGTTGCTGAAATCCTACTGCAACGTCAACGAGGTCATCTCCGGCATCATGCTCAACTGGATCACCTTGTATCTGACCAACATGCTGCTGACGAGAGTAAAGGAGGGCACCAGCCCCTACACCCTGGGTGTGGACAAGTACGCCGCCTCCTCTCTGATCCCGGCCCTGGGACTGGGCAAGCTGTTCAACAACAATAAGTACGTGACCATTGCCATTCCCCTGGCCATCATCATCGCCATCGTGGTGATGGTGGTGCTGGACAAGACCCGCTTCGGCTATGAGCTGAAGGCCACCGGCAACAACAAGAACGCCGCCAAGTACTGCGGTATGGCGGAGAAGCGCAATATCATCCTGACGCTGATCATCTCCGGCGGTCTGGCCGCCATGGGCGCCGCTATGCTGTACCTGACCGGCTATGAGCAGTGGAACTGCTCCACCTCCTCCGTGCCGGGCATGGGTTTCAACGGCATTGCCGCCGCGTTCCTGGGCGGTCTGCATCCCATCGGAACGATCCTGTCCTCCTTCTTCATCCAGCATATCACCGCCGGCGGCGCTTACGTGGACAAGACCATGTACTGCGCCCAGATCTCCGATCTGATCTCCGCGATCATCATCTACCTGTGCGGCTTTGTGCTGTTCATGAAGTACGCCATGAACCGCACCCTCGCCCGGCGGGAGGAGAAGGCAGCAGCCAAGGTGAAAGAGAAGGAACCTGTTGAGAACGGGAAAGGAGGCGATCAGTAATGGTACTGCTGCTGCAATATACGCTGATCTTTGCCTCTGTGCTGATCCTGGTGGCCCTGGGCGGCTGCTTCTCTGAGCACTCCGGCGTCATCAACCTGGGCCTGGAGGGCGTCATGATCATGGGTGCCCTGGGCGG
>CACZNU010000152.1 GCA_902782615.1 Oscillospiraceae bacterium
AGAAGGGCGAGACCGCCGCTTAAAAGAGTACATAGAAAGAGCCCTCCTGCCCCAAGGCAGGAGGGCTCTTTTGCCTCCTTGGATCAGATCTTCAGATCGCAGCTCATGCTCATCACGGCCCGGCCGCCGATCCGTACCAGGACGGTATCGCCCTCCACGCTCAGACGGCTGCGGATCTCCGAGGGACGGCCCATGTGCTCGCCCTGGATGAACACATTTTCCTCGCCGGGGCGAACGATGCCCTGCTGATAGAGATAATAGGTCAGCGCGCCGTTGGACGTGCCGGTGGCGCACTCCTCCGGGATGTCGTACAGCGGGGCAAAATTACTGCAGTACGCGGTGCAGTCCTCCCCGCCGGGGCAGAACATGTGGACGCCCACACAGTCGTATCGGCGGGACAGCTCTGTGACGGCCGCCTCGTTCTGGACGGCCCGCATCAGCGTCTCATGGTCCCGGACGGGCAGCATGATGTCCGCCAGGCCGGTGGTGATGAGTTTCACCGGATAGCCCGCCGGACAGTCATCCGGCGTCAGGCCGTAGGCGGCGTACAGCTCCGCCGCCTCCTCATCCGTCATGGTGCGGAGCAAATTGGGCGGGGCCATGTCCATCCACACCGTGTCGCCCCGGACGGTGATACTCAGCTCGCCGGAGCGGGTATGGGCCAGACAGACACCGTCGCCGATCCGGCCCAGCGAACGCAGCAGAGCGAAGCTGGCAATGGTGGCGTGCCCGCAGAGGTTCACTTCCCCGGCAGGTGTAAAGTAGCGAAGATTTACACTTCCGTCGTTGTTTTTGGTCAAAAAAGCCGTCTCCGAATGTTTGAACTCGGCGGCGATCTGCTGCATCAATCCGTCCTCCAGCGGGTGGTCCGGCAGCGCTACGCCGGCCTGGTTGCCGCCGAAGATCCGGGCAGAAAAGGCATCCATTACGTAGGCTTGCATCTTGCGTCACATCCTTTCTGGCCCCTATTATACGGCCGCCGCGATTTGACAGCAAGTGTTTTTTGTACTATCATTGTAGCAGTAATGTATTTCGGAGGTATATGTCGGCAAATGGCAAAAAAGTTTCCCCTTTCCCTGGCGCTGGTCAGTCTGGGCTCCACCACGGCGGTGATGATCCTGTGTCTGGCCGTTTGGCATCTCACTCCTCAAATTCCCCTGCTGCTGGGCTGCCTGATCGCCGCCGTCGTCGCCCGGATCCGGGGCTGCCCCTGGCGGGAGATCGGAAGCGGCATCCTTCGCAGCATCCGGCAGGCCGGAGAGGCTATCATCCTGCTGCTGCTCATCGGCGCGCTGATCGGCGTGTGGATCGCGGCAGGCGTGGTACCGGCCATGATCCGGGGCGGTCTGACGCTCCTCTCCCCCAGGCTGTTTCTGGCCGGCGCCATGCTGGTGTGCGCCCTGATTTCCATGGTGCTGGGCTCCTGGGGCACAGCGGGCACGGTGGGCCTGGCCCTCATGGGCATCGCCCACACCTTCGGCATCCCCGCTCCCCTGGCAGCCGGCGCCGTCATCTCCGGGTCCTACGTGGGCGACAAGCTGTCCCCGCTGGCGGACACCACCAATCTGGCCGCCGCCGTGGCGGAGGTCAGCGTATTCGACAGCATCCGCAACATTTTTAAGGTATCCGCTCCCATGCTGCTGCTGTGCCTGGGAATCTACGCCGGAATCGGCATGCAATACGGCGGGGACGGCGGCGCCATGGCGCAGGCGGAGGCTGTGAGCCGGGCGCTCTCCGACGCCTTTCGGATCGGACCACTCAATCTTTTGCCTCTGCTGATCCTGCTGGTGTGCATTCTGGTGAAGATCCCGCCCATCCCCAGCCTGCTGGCGGGGCTGGTCTCCGGCGCGGTATACGGCGCCATCGTACAGAACACGAGCCTCCCGGCCATTCTGCGGTGCGCCGTCACCGGCTATGTGGGCCGCACCGGCGAGAGCACCGTGGATCAGCTGCTCACCGCCGGCGGCATGTGGTCCATGGCCGCCACCATCAGCATCATTCTGCTGGCCATGTCCTTCGGCGGCATCATGGAGCAGACGGGCCAGATGGCGGCGCTGACCGCTCCGCTGATGGACCGGGTACGGAGCTTCCCGGGTCTGATGGCCCTCACCGTGGCCACAGGACTGGGCACCAACATCCTGCTGCCGGATCAGTACATTGCCATCACCCTGCCCGGCAAGATGTACGCCGCCGCCTACGACAGCCGCAGCATCTCCCGGCTGGATCTGGCGCTGGGCATCGGCGTCAGCGGCGCCCTGACCTCGGCGCTGGTTCCCTGGAACACCTGCGGCATGTTCATGGCCGGGGTGTTGGGCGTGAGCACCCTCCATTATCTCCCCTACACCTTCTATAACTACGGCATGCTGCTGGCCGCCGTGGTATACGCCGTCATCAAGCAGCGATTCAAAACAAAAGGATAAAAAAAATCACCTGCCTTGCGGCAGGTGATTTTTTTATTCCTTGGGAAGCGTCCCTTAGTGGAGCATGCTCTTCAGGCTCACAGCGATGCGGAAGTGAGCGGCAGTAGCAGCGCGGATCTCATCGATGGTGAACTCGGGGTTGTACTCGGTCATGATCAGACCCTCGTCATCGACCTCGAACACGCACATCTCGGTGATGATCTTGTTGACGCAGTGGGAAGCGGTCAGGGGCAGACGGCACTTCTCCAGGATCTTGGGGTTGCCCTTGGCGGTGTGCTCCATGCAGACGATGCAGTTCTTGGCACCGACGCACAGGTCCATGGCGCCGCCCATGCCGGGCATCTTCTTGCCGGGGATGATCCAGTTGGCCAGGTTGCCCTGAGCATCAACTTCTAGAGCGCCCAGGAAGCAGGCGTCCACGTGGCCGCCGCGGATCAGGCCGAAGTTGGTGGCGGAATCGATGAAGCCGCCGCCGTAAGCCACGCTGGCAACGCCGCCGCCGGCGTCGATCACGTGATAGGGATCATAGTTGGCGTCACCGGGCTGAGGGGTGGCACCGGCGCCGACAATACCCAGCTCAGCGTGGATGATCAGCTCAACGCCCTCGGGCAGATAGGTGGGGATCATGGTGGGCAGGCCGATACCCAGGTTGACAACATCGCCGTTCTTCAGCTCTTTGGCGCAGCGCTTGGCAATAAAGGCCTTGATTTCAGACTTTTCCATTACTTTCTGTCTCCTTCCACGATGTAGTCAACGCACATACCGTAGGTATGGACGTTCTCGGGCTCGATCTCGCCCACGGGGACGATGTACTCGCACTCAGCGATGACGGTGTCAGCGGCAGTAGCCATGACGGTGTTGAAGTTGCGCATGGTGCCCTTGTACCAGCAGTTGCCGTACTCATCGCACTTGTAGGTACCCAGCAGAGCGAAGTCGCCGCGGATGGGAGCCATCAGCAGATAATCCTTGCCGTTGATGCGCTGCTTGCCGAGGCACAGGGGGCTGTCCTCGATCAGGGTGTCAACGCCAACGGGAGTCAGAACGCCGCCGAGACCGGCACCGCCGGCACGCACACACTCAGCCAGAGAGCCCTGCGGAATCAGGTTGACTTCCAGCGTACCCTCGTTCTTCTGCTGGCCGACCTCGGGGGTCATGCCGACATGGGTGGCGATGATGCGCTTGACCTGATGATTGTGGATCAGCTCGGCGATGCCGAAGAACTCCTCGCCCATGGGGCCGGTCTGACGAGCCATGTCGTTGCAGACCAGAGTGAGGTTCTTGGTGCCCAGCTTGACCAGCTCCTTGACGATCGCGCGAGCCTGGCCGCAGCCCAGGAAGCCGCCGCACAGAATGGTGGCGCCTTCAGGGATCATTTTCGCTGCCTCGGCGGCAGTGAGAACAGGTTTCTTTGCCATTTGGTGTTCCTCCTTGTTGTTTTGATACTGACTAAAATGCGCGAAATTAAATTTGCCAGAAATTTAACACAGAGATAATATCACCTTTTCCGGGTAAATGCAAGGGGTTCTATCCCTTTTTTCACCCCTATTTTGCGCAAAATACGCGCAAGGTGACACACCGAACGGCCATGAGAGGATCATGGCCGTCCGGTTGATGATGTCCCGTGAGGGGAATCTTATTTCATGCCGC